>CADAPX010000019.1 GCA_902789925.1 Oscillospiraceae bacterium
GGTTACGGTCCTTATCGTTAACGGTGGCTTAAAACCATGCGCTAAAAAAATTGTTCGTCGACGCAAGTTGTGTTAGTTGCGCCGGCGACTTTGTTTTTTTATTGATGACTGTTACTAAATAAAAATTTTTCCAAGTTTATTATTGACATTTTCAAGATATTGCTGTACAACGAATGGGTATTGTTTGGTGGAGGTTTCATATTAGCGTTGAATTTATTAGAGGTGTCTTTTGTGTTTGTTTGGTTTAAAAAATCATTAAGCTTTTTATTTGTCATTTTCGCTGTTTTTTTGGGTTTTGTTCAATTGGAATGGAATTTGAAAGTTTTCGCTAAAGGCTCGCAAATTGATCAATACGCTAAAATTTTTTGCTGCAAAGTGGATAAATTTTTAGAGGATAATGAAAATTGTCCTCCAGAGTGTTTTGACAAGGTTTGTTTTTAGCTATAAAAAATCAATATATTGCCCTGGGGAATTGCTTAAATTTTTGAAGACTGATTGTTCTGTATGCCCTTTTGCGCGGCCTCTTTTATTTTTTCTATATAACCTTTTTTAAATATATCGCAGCTGACCCGATCGCAGCCGAAATATTCATTATTGTTTGCCATCAAAGCGTTTGCCCTGCATCCTCCCCCGCAATTTAGTTTGTGCCTGCATTCATTACATTCCGGATTATTTTGACAAAGTTCACTAACCGTGTTGTTAAGCAGCGCCAGATATTTTGAGCTTTTCAGCAGCTTGTTAAGTGGCATGTCGAAAATATATGTTTTAGGCAATTTATTTTTAACGCCGCCCAAAGCCATGCAGGGCAAGAGCTGTCCGTTAGAACATATATATATATTATGTTTTGCATGTTCACACAATTTGCAGTTAAGAGTTCTTTTTGTTCCGTCAAATTTTTCTGCCGGTATGGAATATTTTTGAGAACCTTTTTCACAAAGAAAAAAACTTCCCATTTGCAAGCCTATCGGAGCGCCCCTATCTAAATATCGAGGGATATACTTTAAGTATAAATTAAACAGTTCTTCCCTGCTCAAATCGTGTTTTTTGTTTTCTTTGGTCCATTCGCCAGAATTCTCGACTGGGCCGACTTTAACGCTTTGAGCGCCGTGTTCAATTAAAAGGTTGATGCTTTGTTCAAAGACGTTTTTATTCCATTTGTGTATACACATTTCGACGTCAAACTCAAAACCGTGGCTATGTAGCAGGTCAAAAGCGTTGATTGCCATTTTTTCGGCCCCTTTAACCCCGCGAAGCCAATCGTGCCATCCAATTCCATCATAACTTATGGAGAAAGTTGGATTCATTTGGCGTTTTTTCAAATTGAGTAATAAATTTTCATCCACAAGTGCACCGTTAGTGTATATTTGGCTAACAATCATTTGCTTTTTCTTGATTTCGTCCAACAAAACGAAAAGGTCGGGGCGAACCAATGGCTCCCCGCCCGTTATGCTAACTCTCATTATCCCGCATTTTGCGAGTTCGTCTATGATTTTTAGACATTTTTCAGTTGAAAGCTGCCCATACCTTTTGCTTGGCGCTGAAAGAAAGCAGTGTCGACATTTGAAGTTGCACAAGCCCGTGATAGACCAGTGCGCCGCCCTAACATATTCATTTTCGAAATGCCTATATTTCTGATGCGGGGATAATTTCTCGCCATTTTCACACTTTTTGACTATGTTTTTTTTGACAAATTCTGTTATAATATTTTTACTGACTGTAATAATATTCAGAGAATCAACATCTGTTTTTCCATCACAAAGCAAGAGCGCTTCGAATGCCAGTTTGCTAACTGGAGCCATTTGGCCGCTGTTTAAATGAACAATAGCATATGGAGCATCTGCCCAACCTCTCAGGGCAAATTCATTTTTTATAATATATTTCATAAAAATTCCTCCATATGGCTAATTGTTATGGCTTTTCATAAATATCACGCTGAATCTTTTAGCGATAAATTTATTAATTATTATAATATAATCAGCATGTTGCAATAATTTCCCAAGTTAAAAGCATCATTATCTCATTTTGCGGCCTTCAATCGTTAAATGGGAATCGATCCCATTGTCTCCAGCAATAAAGCAAGTTTCTCCGACCTGTGAAGCCCCGATAACTCCGCAGCTCATTCCGCCCGCAACCTGCCCAAGATCATCGTCAGAAAGTTCGCCCTTGGTTTGGTGAGTTGGGTTTAGCCTGAAATTCAGAACATCTTCATATGAAAAATCAAAGCCAAGCTTTTGAGCAATTGGCAAAATGTCTGAATTAAAGATTTTTTCAGCTTGATTTTTGTCTAGATTAGCCATATTCGTTTCAATTTTTGATATCTTTTTCTTCAAATTTTCGTCTTCATTCACCTTTTCAAAAAACAATTCAACGTCTCCCATAGCCAAAATGACCGCTCCTTTCGCCATTATATACAATTTGTAAAATGCGTTTTTTAATAGACTTCTAACAACAGTATGCCACAAAGTCAAAATTATATACTTTTTATGTAAAAAGATTCAGAAGCTGGAGCAATTAACAAAATAGCGGATTTTTAGACTTAAATTTTTGTGCAAACTGCCAAATATTGTAGCGGGTAATTTGCGATTGGTGTGTGAAATTTTTAAATTATTTATAATTAATTTTAGGAGACCTTTTCATGAAATTTGAAAATTTAAATTTGGGTCTAGCAATTTTGAGCGGCCATGATTTGATGGGATGCGCGCAAACCGGGACGGGAAAAACCTGCGCGTTTGCTGTTTCGATAATCAACAAATTGCTCAGAAAAAGAATATGCCTTCAAAAATAATTTTTAATATATAATCTTTTTAAAGCATATAATTTCGTGTGGAGCAATTATTTTTGCTTTTGTGATAAATTTTATCATTATGTCTTGAATTTATGTGTTGTTAATATACAAAAAATCTGTTATAATGTCCCTGATATTTTTTTATTTTTAGAGGAGCTTTGGTATATGGAATTACTTTTAGAAATTTTAAAATCAATAGTACTGGGAGTTATTCAAGGGATAACGGAATGGCTTCCAATCAGCAGCACGGGTCATATGATATTGTTTGACTCATTTTGGCCCATGAACCAATCCATATACTCAGGCGGCCGCGACTTTGTCAATTTGTTGTTCACTGTCATTCAGCTTAGCTCGATTTTTGCCGTCGTAGCAGTTTTTTCCAAAAAATTAAACCCGTTTTCCGCAAAAAAAGACTTGAAAGAGAAAAAAGAGACATTTTTTATGTGGAGAAAAATTTTTGTTGCAACCCTTCCTGCAGTGGTTATTGGACTGATGTTTAAAGATTCAATACATACATATCTATATAGTGGGTTTGTTGTTGCGCTGATGTTAATTCTATACGGTGTGTTTTTCATAATTGTTGAGAATTTAAATGAGGCCGGCAGAGCAAGAATTTCCAAATTAAATCAAATAGACTATAAAATAGCATTTTTAATGGGGATATTTCAGGCGTTTGCCCTGATTCCCGGAACTTCTCGGTCAGGCGCAACAATCCTCGGAGCGCTTTTAATAGGATGTTCAAGAAGCGTTGGAGCTGAATTTTCTTTTTGCATGTCAATTCCCATAATGATCGGAGCTAGCGCGGCTGAGATCATTTCATATTTCAAAAAACATGGAATTGGATTTTCCTCGAACGAATGGGTTGTTTTATCAGTTGGCCTCCTTGTTTCGTTTGTGGTTTCCGTCATAGTCATAAAAAGTTTAATGCAGTTTATAAAATCTCACAGTTTCAAAATATTTGCATATTATCGAATAGTAATGGGCGTGTTCGTTCTATTCTTAATGATTTCTGGCGGCTTGAGTTTGACTCTGAGAATTTAATTTTAAAAAAATTGATAATTTGGTCTTGAATTTTGCAAAAAAATCGTATAATATATTCTGTGAGCCCTTGTTTTGACAGGGTTTATATGAGTTGTGATTATATTGCTTGAAAAATAAAAAAATAAGAGGCGAGGAAATTTGTGAATGAACTCATCAATATAGGATGTACAAGCTATGTGGCTTTGAAGAAATTGACGGCTGTTGTTGCGCCTGAAGCTGCTCCGATCAAAAGGGCGGTGCTTTGCGCAAAGAATTCCGGCAAGTTGATCGACGCAACGTGCGGAAGAAAGACAAGATCAGTTTTGTTCACTGACAGCGATCATGTGATTTTATCCTGCTTGAATGTTGAAGAAATAGAGAAAAAAATTAAGTGATTTATGGGGTTGATTATTAAACTATGAAAAAAGGAGTTTTACTGGTTGTTTCGGGCCCTTCTGGAAGCGGCAAGGGAACAATTTTAGACATAATTAAAAAAGACAAAAACATTTCAGTTGCAGTTTCAGCAACAACTCGAAAGCCTCGAAGCGGCGAAATAGACGGGGTTCACTATCACTTTATGTCGAGAGAGAGATTTCTTGATCAAATTGCAACCAACAACATTTTAGAATATAACGAATATTGTGGGAATTTATATGGAACCATGAGGTCGGAAATTGAAAGCAATTTAAATCGAGGGAAAAGTGTTATCCTTGAAATTGACGTTAATGGCGCTCAAAAGATCAGCGATTCAATGGACTGCGTTAAAATTTTTATACTGCCCCCCAACATAGAAACGCTCAAAGAGAGGCTGCTTTTGCGCGGAACTGAAACAAGAGAATCCATAAAAAATCGAATAGACCAAGCATATAAAGAAATAGAAAAAGCGTGCTATTATGACTATATAGTAATTAATGCTGTTTTAGATGAAGCAGTCGAAAAAATTCGATCAATACTGGATATTGAAATATTAAAAAAAAACAGAATAAAAATAAATATTGATAATTGAATATAAAATAAATCACATAGGAGGAATTTTATATGAACAGGCCATCTATTCCTGAATTATTAAAACATGGAGAGAGTTATTATTCGCTAATAATCGGCGTTTCCAAAAGAGCCAGGCAAATTGTTGATCATGCAAATCAAATGGAAATGAAAACTCCAGATAATCCCCTTGCGGATGCGATTTCTGACTTTGCAAAGGGAAAATATGTTTTGGTTGAGCCGGAAGGAATTGGGTCAAACAAATGAATGGCGTGCTTTTTGGCAAAAAGATAATTGTTGGCATAAGTGGCGGAATAGCAGCGTTTAAAGCAGTTAGCGTTGTCAGCGAGCTGGTTAAAAGAGGGGCGGTTGTCAAAACCATAATGACCCAAAGCGCAACGGAATTTGTCACGCCGCTGACTTTTGAAACAATCGCAAAAAACGAATGTTTTGCGTCGATCTTTAAAAGAAAGGGAAGTTTTGATGTTGGGCATATTTCGCTGTCAAAATGGGCAGACGCGTTTCTCATCATTCCTGCAACCGCGAACATAATCGCAAAAATTGCTTCTGGGATTGCTGATGATATGCTGACAAGCGCTTTTTTAGCATGTAAATGCACAAAAATCGTCTTTCCTTCCATGAACACTGGAATGCTTGAAAATGAAGCAACTCAGAGCAATCTTCAAACAATTATCAGCCGAAAAATTCACGTTGTTGAGCCGGCCCAGGGGAGACTAGCTTGTGGAGATGTCGGAAGAGGCAGGCTTCCAGACCTTGATATAATTCTTAAATCAATCGAAAATATATTAAATAGGCATTTGGACTTAAATGGGAAAAAACTCCTAATAACCGCCGGGCCAACGCAAGAAGCGATCGATCCCGTCAGGTTTTTAACCAATCGATCAAGTGGGAGGATGGGGTATGCAATTGCCGAGGCGGCTGCAAAACGTGGAGCGAATGTGACCTTGGTTTCCGGAAAGACAAGTTTGAAGGTTCCTTCAGGCGTTAACGCGATTTTTGTTGAAAGCGCAAGCCAGATGCACAAAGCCGTTTTGGATTTAGCGCAATCAAACGACATTTACATTTTATCTGCTGCTGTTGCAGATTATACGCCAAAAGTGAAATATTCAAATAAAATCAAAAAAAACCGATCTAATATAGTTTTAGAGCTGGTTAAAACCAAAGATATACTAGAAGATTTAGGAAAAATAAACAATAATAGCAAAATTATATGTGGATTTTCCATGGAAACTGAAAATTTATTAGAGAATTCCAAAAAAAAGTTGATTGCAAAAAATGCTGACATAATCGTCGCCAACAACATAAATGACGCTGGGGCGGGGTTTAACGTTAAAACCAATAAAGTTCACATTATAACACGAAACGAGGTTTTTGATGTTCCGCTTATGGAAAAAACCGAATTGGCAGATGTTATTTTAGACCACATATTGAAGCTTGAAAAATCCTAAATTGAGTGATAATTTTTTAGAGAGTGGAATTTTTTATGATAGTTGCTTTGGTTGCAGTTGAAAAAACATCTTTGAGTTTTGATAAACTTTTCGAATATTTAATTCCAGAGTCTTTAATTTGCAAATTAAAAGTTGGATGTTTGGTTTGGGTTTCATTTGGAAAATCCAACAGATTGCGTCAGGCAATGGTTTGTGGTGTGAAAAAAATTGATGTGAATGAAAAAAATTATAAATCAATTTCTGAAGTTCTCTGCGAAAAACCGATCGTTTCCAGAGAGCTTTTGGAAGTTGCTGAGTTTATACACAAAACATGTTTTTGCACTTGGTTTGAAGCGATCAAATGCGTTATACCCTCAGGATTATTTTGCGATATTATTGAAACCTGGAATTTTAGATATTTAAATGATTCAACTTATTCCGACAAAGAATTGGTTATTTTAGACAAATTAAAGGCCATGTCAAGCAGCAAAAATGTGGATAAATACATAAAAACTTTAATTGCAAGCGGACAAGGCGGTGTTGTTAAACTGTTGCAGAAGCGAGGAGTTTTATTTAAATCTAAAAATACACGCCGTAAAATTTTGGACAAGAAAATATCTATGGTTAAGGCAAAAATTTCTGATTTAAGCGAATATAAATTAACCAAAAAGCAAAAATTATTGCTTGAATTTATAAAAAAATCTGGCGTGATTTCGGCAAAAAAAGCCTGCTATTCGTGCGGAGTGACGGATGTTGTTTTAAAAAATCTATTAAATATGAATTTAGTTGAAATTTGTCAGCAGGAAATATATCGCAAGCCATATAAAAATGCTGTAGAAACTAAATTAGTTGATGACATTATTTTAAATGAAGCTCAAAAAAAAGTCGCAGCTGAGTTAATTGATTTAATTGAGAAAAAAATCGCTTCGGTTGCGCTACTTAGGGGAGTCACCGGCAGCGGAAAGACAATTGTTTTCCTAAAATTGATTGACCACGTTTTTAAGCTAAACAAACAGTGTATATTAATGGTCCCGGAAATATCGCTAACTCCGCAAATGGTTTCTTTTTTCCAATCTTTTTTTGGGGAAAAAGTCGCCGTCATCCACAGCTCTCTGACAAAATCGGAAAAATTAGATGAACACAAGCGGATATTGAGAGGCGAGGCAAAACTCGTCATCGGAACACGAAGCGCGGTTTTTGCTCCTTGTGAAAATTTAGGATTAATAATCATGGATGAAGAAGGCGAACAAAGCTATAAAAGCAGCGAAATGGCGCCCAGATATCATGCCCGGGATGTCGCCAGATACCGCTGTTTTCGCTCTTGTGCTCTGTTGCTTCTTGCCTCCGCGACGCCATCAATCGAAACGCAATATTTTGCAAAAATTGGGAAATATAAAGAATTTGTCTTAAATAACAGATATAAAAAAGCCGAGCTGCCCGAAGTTTTATTAGTGGATTTGAAAAAATCCGACATGTCGCCTATTCCAGGAATGAGTTTGAAATTATTTGATGAACTGGAAAAAAATTTGCAAAATAACGAACAAAGTATATTATTATTGAATCGAAGAGGATATAGTTCTAGCGCGGTTTGTTTGGACTGTGGGCAAAAAATTAGATGTTGCAACTGTTCAGCTCCAATGACATATCATAATTCAAATGATTCACTTATGTGTCACTATTGCGGATATATTCAAAGCAAATTAAAAATTTGTCCCTATTGTGATGGAAAACACATTTTGTATCAAGGGCGGGGAACTCAAAAAATAGAGCTTGACATATCAGCAAATTTTCCCGGTGTTAGGGTCTTGAGGCTTGACGCAGACTCGGTTTTCACGCGGTTGGATCTGGAAAAAAAAATACAAGATTTTCAGGAGCAAAAGTATGAAATATTAGTTGGAACACAGATGGTGGCTAAAGGGCTGAATTTTCCAAATGTGACGCTGGTTGGAGTTTTGGCGATTGATAACATGCTTTGCAGCGCCGATTTTCGCTGTCACGAGCGGATGTTTTCATTATTAACACAAATTGTTGGTAGGAGTGGACGTGGCGATAAGCTGGGAAGGGCGATAATTCAAACATATAACCCCGAAGACCAAACTATTTTGCAGGCGGCCAGACAAAATTTTGAAAATTTCTACAGAGACGAAATTATTGAACGCGAGAGTTTTTTTTGCCCCCCATTTTGCGATTTGTGTGTTGTGAATTTCAGTGGACTTGATCAGAAAAAAGTCATGGAATGCGCTAAAAAATTTGTGAACGCTTGCAAAAAATATGCAACTCCAGCAGTTCCCATACAACTTCTCGGAATATCTACTCCATATTTGGAAATATTAAACAAACGCTATAGAAAAAGGATAATAATTAAATGCAAAAATAATAATAAATTTAGAAATTGGATTAGGCCCATAGCCATCGAGGTTTTTTCGTTTGGAAATTTTTTTAAAATCAGATGTAACATTGACATGAACGGCGAAATAATGTAAAATAGAACTTGTGCTGGGGGTGTGCTTTGTTTTTTGAATATTTTTGTTTGTTGTGATATAATTAACGCTTAGGAGGAAAAATATGGCTTTGAGGAATATAATCACTGATGATGATCCTGTTTTACATAAAAAATGCAAAAAAATTGTCAAATTTGACGAAAATCTTGCGGTTTTGATGGATGACATTATTGAAACTCTGCATTTTGTTGACAACGCAGCTGGCTTGGCTGCTCCTCAGATTGGGATTTTGCGCCGTGTTGCAGCTGTTGACGTTGGGATGGGCGTCATCGAGCTTATTAATCCAACAATTATTGAAACTCGCGGGAAACAGATTGGGCAAGAAGGATGTTTGTCATATCCCAATCGCTATGAAGACGTTGAGAGGCCCGCGTATGTTAAAGTTAGGTCTTTTGATCGAGCTGGAAAGCCCTTTTTCGTTGAAGGTGAAGAGTTGCTTGCGCGCGCGCTTTGCCATGAAATAGACCACCTGGATGGAATTGTTTTCCTGGATAAAGTCAAAAATTTATATCGCGGTTGAAAGATTTTTGAGAGAGAGTTGTTTTTAACATGAGAGTTGTTTTTATGGGAACGCCCGAATTTGCATCTTTGGCTCTTTTGCGGCTTTTGGAGGATGGCCATGAAGTTGTCGCTGTTTTCACAAAGCCAGACAAACCAGTCGGCCGAAAAAAGATTGTAACGCCGTCTGCAGTTAAAATTAAGGCTGTTGAAAATAAAATCCCTGTATATCAACCCAAAACTTTGAAAAATCCCAAGCAGATTGAAATTTTGAAAAAAATAAACCCAGATCTCATAGCGGTTGTTGCGTATGGCCAAATTTTGCCAAAAGAAATTCTTGAAATTCCTCGCTATGGTTGTGTTAATGTCCACGCATCGTTGCTTCCAAAATATAGAGGAGCGTCGCCAATCCAGTCAAGCATTCTAAACGGCGATAAAGTGACTGGTGTGACGACTATGTATATGTCCGAGGGGCTTGACACGGGTGATATAATAAAAACAGCCCAAACTCAAATTGGGGAGAATGAGACGGCGGCGGAGCTTTTTGCCAGGCTTGCGCCCATGGGAGCGAATTTGCTTTGCCAGACGTTATCGGAAATCGAAAATAAAACTGCAAGCCGCTTGCCTCAAGATGACGAAAGAGCAACATATGCGCCTATTTTGACTAAAGAAATCGCAAAGATTGACTTTTTGGCTCCATCGGAAGTTATACACCACAAAGTATGTGGTCTATCCGACTGGCCTTGTGCGTATTGTTATTTAGGTGAAAAAAAATTAAAAGTGTATAAAAGCATTCTAAATGACGAATATTTTGGAAGTCCAGGAGAAATTTTGAGCAAAAAAAAATTTATAGTTGCTTGCAAAACTGGGGCTGTTGAGTTTGTTGAAGTTCAGCTTGAAGGTAAGAAGAAAATGCTTGCAAAGGATTTTTTAAACGGCAGCATAGTTGAAAAAGGAACCATTTTAAAATAATTTGAGGAAGTGATTTTTTTGACTTTTTATTTAAATGACTATATGTATTATTTATTTGTGATTGTTCCAATACTTTTACTAATAGTTATAGTTAATGCTAGAGTGAACATGATTTATAACAAATATTCTAGCCAAAGGAATTCCAGGGGGATGACAGGCGCCGAGGCTGCAAGAAGAATTTTAGATATGGAAGGGCTCAGAAACGTTCGAATTGAAAAAATCCATGGACATTTGACAGATCATTTTGATCCCAGAGCTAATGTTTTGAGGCTTTCCGCAAAAAACTATGACGAGGATTCAATAGCTGCCGTTGGCGTTGCAGCCCATGAAGCAGGTCATGCGATTCAACATGCTCGTAAATATGTTCCCGTTAAAATACGAGCTGCAATGGTCCCCGCGATAAAAGTGAGCAATTGGATATATATTCCGATTATTTTTGTTGGCTTTTTTGCAAATCTGCCAATTATGTTCCACATAGCTATAGGATTTTTCCTGCTAACAACCATTTTCCAATTTGTGACGTTGCCTGTTGAATTCAACGCAAGCCTCAGGGCGATCTCAATAATTAAGTCCGGCGGCATATTAAATTCACAAGAAATCGGAGGAGCTAAAAAAGTCCTTTGGGCCGCTTCCATGACATATGTTGTTGCGTTGCTGCTGTCTCTTGCGCAGTTGCTCAGACTTTTTATAAACAGCAGAAATAGTGATGACTAAAAATAACGCAAGGCAGTTTGCAATGACGCTGCTATATCGAGTTTTAGTTGAAGGGGGATATTCAAACATTGTTTTAAACTCTTTTTTTAGTTTTAAAGCCCAAAAATCAATAAATCGCGAGCTTGTTTCAAGGCTTTTTTATGGCGTTTTGGAAAGAAAATTAACCCTGGATCACATAATATCTCAATATTCCAAGGTCAGAAAAATTCAAAACCAAGTTCGAATAATTCTCGAGATGGCCATTTATGAGCTATTATATATGAAAAGTCAGGACTATGCTGTTGTTAATGAATATGTCGGCCTTGCTAAAATTTCGAAAAACAAGAGCGCTTCAGGGTTTGTTAATGCTGTTCTCAGGGAGTTTATTCGAAAAGGCAAACATTTTAGCATCCCGTCAGAAAAAGATGACAGAGTCAAATATTTATCAATCATGTCATCTTGTTCCGAATGGATAGTTAAAAGTTTGATTGAGGATTATGGTTTTGACATTGCGCAAAATTTTTTGAAGAATCAGCTTGAAAAATCTGTTGTTGCAATCAGAGTTAACCCCAAAAGAACAACTCAGGTTGAACTGATGCGCGAGCTTGAAGAGGAAGGAATCAAAACCAAAACTTGCCAGTTGCCAAATTGTTTGCTTGTTGAAGGGGGAAACGCCGCGGAGACTCGATCATTTTCAAAAGGCTTTTTTCACATTCAAGACATTTCATCCCAGCTTTGCGCGCAAGTTGCCTCATTTTTCAATCCCCGCAGGGTTTTAGACGTTTGCGCCGCTCCTGGGGGAAAAACTTTAACAATTGCTCAAGAAACCTCTGCTGAAATTGTTGCTTGCGACGCCCTCCCTAAACGAGTTGAGCTGATTCGGCAAAATGCAAAGCGGCTGGGGATAGATTGCGTTCGGGGAATTGTTTTTGACGCCCGGGATGAGTTTGGAGAAAGTTTTGATTTGGTCCTTTGCGACGTTCCCTGCTCGGGATTTGGAGTTGTTGGTCGAAAGCCTGAAATTAAATATAAAAAACAAGAAGACATTAAAAAATTAACTGATATTCAAAAAAAAATACTATACTCTTCTTCAAAAAGTGTGAAATCTGGAGGATATTTAATTTATTCAACATGCACTTTGAGAAAAGCTGAAAATGAGAGGGTTGTTAATGAATTTTTAGCTAACAATCACGAATTCGAGTTGTGTGATGTTCCGAAATTTGTTAGAAAATATTTCCCAAATGCTGAAAATATGTTAACCATGATTGATGGAAAAATTAACTGTGATGGATTTTTTTTGAGTGTTCTTCGGAGGAAAGATAAAATTGATTAAAAAAGACATAAAATCTATGCTGTTTGAAGAATTAATTGATTGGGCCCAAAAAAATGAACACAAAAAATTCAGGGCCGAGCAGATATTTTCCTGGCTGCATCGGCAAAACGTTGAGTCCTTTTTTGAGATGAAAAACATTTCTAGACAAATTATCGATCAATTGAAGGGCGAATTTTATATAAATCGCATAAAAATTAAAAAAAGACTTGTATCTTCCATGGATAATACTGTAAAATATTTATATGAGCTTGAGGACGGCGAGTTTGTTGAATCTGTTGTCATGGAATATGTTTTTGGAAAGACGGTTTGCATTTCCTCACAGGTTGGCTGCAAAATGGGATGTTTGTTTTGCGCGTCTTGCAAGTCGGGCTATATTCGGAATTTAACTGCGGCTGAAATGCTTGATCAGTTTTATAGTTGTCAAAAAGATCTTGGCTGCGAAATTGGAAACGTTGTCATAATGGGAATTGGCGAACCTTTGGACAACTATGACAATTTTATCAGGTTTTTCAAAAATATATCACATCCCAAAGGCAGAAATCTTGGATTTAGGCACATTACCATTTCAACATGCGGCTTGGTTGACAAAATCCAAATGCTTGCAGGAGAAAGGATTCCGGTTAATTTATCAGTTTCTCTTCACGCTCCTAATGATAAAATTCGAAAAAAAATCATGCCAATCGCAAAAAAATGGAGTGTTGATCAATTAATAGATATATGCAAAAAATATGTTAAAATGACCAACAGAAGAGTCACTTTCCAGTATGCCTGTATTGACGGAGTAAACACATCAACCAAGCATGCTGTCGAGCTTTCAAAGCTTTTAAAGGGCATGATATGCCACGTTAATTTGATTCCAATAAACCCAATTCCCGAGCGCTCTTTTCGACCTGCCCCAAGCGCCAAGATATATAGATTTTCTGAAATTTTGCGTGATCAAGGAATTTCAGTCACAATTCGCCGAACTCTGGGCCAAGACATTAACGCATCATGTGGACAATTGAGAAGAAATTCTTTGGATGTTTAAGTTATTTAGGAGGTTTTTCGTTGAATATTTATGGAAAAACTGATGTTGGCAAGTCTAGAAAGATCAATCAAGACGCTTTTGCATATGGCCAGCCGAGCGAAAAATCCTGTTTTGCTTTCATTTGCGATGGAATGGGCGGTCAAAACGGCGGCAACATAGCAAGCCAAACTATGCGTGATATTTTGCTGAGCCAACTTTTTAAAGCTTTGAGCAAGCCCTCAACCATAGATTCTGTGAGTAAGACGCTCGCAAATGCATATATAACCTCAAATAAGCGCATTTTTGACAAAGCCTCGTCTGAAAAAAATTTGAAGGACATGGGAACAACTGTTGTCAGCGCCATACTGATAAAAAATGATCTGCTCATTGGAAATGTTGGAGACAGCAGAGCATATTTATATACAAATGGCATGCTAACGCAGCTGACTGTTGACCACTCCTATGTTCAGATGTTGGTTGATTCAGGGGAATTGACGCAAGAAGAGGCGAGGTTTCATCCCAGGCGAAATGAAATAACAAGGGCCATAGGGATAGATGCAAATGTTGAATATGACTTTGTTTGCTCTAAGGTTCGGCGTGGCGACAGGATACTTTTGTGTTCAGATGGATTAACAAGTATGTGCAGTAATGAGGAAATTCGGCAAATTTTGCAAGCGAAAAAGGATTTAAAACAGTCTGTTTCGCGCCTAATAACCTTGGCAAACAGTAACGGGGGATGTGACAACATAACTGTTATTCTCATGGAGGTTTGATTTTTGGCCTGTTTTACGCTATATTGTTATAATATTTTAGGGAGGATCGTTAATGGATAAGTTAATTGGCAAGCGCCTGGATGGCAGATATGAATTTTCTGAGCTAATCGGAATAGGTGGGATGGCCAATGTATACAAAGCATATGATATTGTTGAAAAATGTGACGTTGCGATTAAAATTTTAAAAGACGAATATTTGGGCAATGAAGACTTTGTTCGAAGGTTTAGGAATGAATCTAAAGCAATTGCAAGCCTTTCTCATCCAAACATAGTTAGAATTTTTGACGTTAATTTTGGTGATAGAATTCAATACATAGTCATGGAATATATTGACGGCGTGACTTTGAAAGAATTCATGGACAAAGCAAAAGTTTTAGAATGGAAAGACACAGTTCACTTCACCTTTCAAATTTTGAGAGCGCTTCAGCATGCTCACGACAAAGGGATAGTTCACAGGGACGTCAAGCCTCAAAACGTGATGCTGCTTCAAGACGGGACCATAAAAATAATGGATTTTGGAATAGCGCGGTTTGCTCGTGATGAAAAAATTAACCGAGATCGAGCGATTGGATCTGTTCACTATATAAGCCCTGAGCAGGCTAGCGGCGGGGTGACTGATGCAAAATCCGACATATATTCAGTTGGAATAATGATGTATGAAATGCTGACGGGTAAACTGCCCTTTGATGGAGACACTCCTGAGATGGTTGCAGCTAAACAGATTCAGTCTTTGGCCGAATCGCCCTTGAAATTAAATCCAGCCATTCCACAAGGCCTTTCAGACATAATGTGTCGCGCTATGCAAAAAGACCCTGGAAATCGATATCAATCCGCTGCTGAAATGCTTCGTGACATAGACGAGTTCAAAAAAAATCCAGACATTTTATTCGAATATAAATATTTCAACGACAATGATTCCAGCACTAAATATTTCACTGTTTCTGAAAAAGAGCAAATGAAACAACAATCCTCGCCTGGGTCGAAAAAGTTTGGCAATTTGAAAAAAAATAAAAACAAATTGATCCCAATCCTTGTCGGAATTTCTTCAGCAGTTGTTTTGGTTGCGATAATGGTTGTTTGCGCGTTCGTTTTGGGAAATAATGGGAGCAAAACGGGTGATATTGAGATTCCAAATTTCGTTGGAACAAAATATAGTGACGTCAGGACTATGGACAATGGCAAATATGCGGATTTGGATTTTTCAGTCACAGAGGAATATAATTCTCAATATGAAAAGGGAGTTATTTTTTCCCAGGATCCACAGCCGGGAA
>CADAPX010000020.1:0-1026 GCA_902789925.1 Oscillospiraceae bacterium
CGTTGGCTATGCTGTCGGTGCCGACGTATAATTCGCCGCCGTTTTGGATGTGGACTGAGCCGCCGTTTTCGATGTTGAGCGTGCTGCCATTTGGGGTGCCGCCGTTTTGGACGTAGAATTGACCGTTGTCTTTGACGTTTATTGTACCGCCATTTTTGACGTTTAATGTGGCGCCATTTTTGACGTTTAATGTGGCGCCTTTTGGGACTATGACTGCGTCTTTGACGACGACTTGATTACTAGCATCAATCTCTACAATGTCCCCGATATCAGCTTCGATAATTTTTCTGTCGACATACTTGCTGCCATTTTTCCCGTAGAAAGTGCCTTTGACGGTGGAGTCGGCGCTCTCAATTTTAATGTATTCAGCAATAAGTCCTGTTACTATAACCCTGCAAGTTGATGTGTGAATTTGATTATCGCCCTTTAATTTTGCTTTTGCTGTGATTGTCGTCTCGCCCGGCCCAACAGCAGTAATGACTCCAGCGCCATTAACAGTTGCAACCTCAGGGTTCTCGCTAACAAATCCCTCAAATTTTGCTCCTTTGCAAAGGGCTTTTATCAGTTTAACTTGATTTCCTTTTTTCATGCAGTATGAGGAATCGCCTTGAAACGAAATCACATCATATGGCGCTTTAATAACGCCGTTTTTCCCCGTCCCAGCAAAAACATTCATTGTAAGGACAGAAACCAGTAGTGCTGCCATAATCAGCACCATGCCCATTGGAATAAGTTTTTTTGTGATTTTATTTTGCATAACCACTACCTCCTAAAAATAATACAACTTGTTTTAAAATAATTTTTTCAACCACTTTTTAAGGCCACAATACGTGAGCTATTGTTCAGGGAAGGTTTTTTTACTAAGCCACAGCTTCATCCCCCTCCCCTAAAACTATAAAGGAAACGCCAAAAGGGCGCTCCAGAGGACAAAAAATCCCAATGAAGCGCTCTTTTAGCGCAACCAAAACAAGGCCGCCTTCCAACAAAGCAAAACAGCCAACATATCCATATAAAAGGGCAAAACCA
>CADAPX010000020.1:1100-16308 GCA_902789925.1 Oscillospiraceae bacterium
GGCTCGGCTCGGCTCGGCTCGGCTCGGCTCGGCTCGGCTCGGCTCGGCTCGGCTCGGCTCGGCTCGGCTCGGCTCGGCTCGGCTCGGCTCGGCTCGGCTAACGCATTTTAGCAAATCTTCCATAAGCTTGTCAACCCCTTTTTTAAAAAAAAGACAATTTATTTTCAATAAGATTAATTAACAAACTTCATAACACGCACATTATTATACAACAGTTCGACAAAAAAGTCAAGCGTTTTTTTGAAAATTTTTTTGGTTATATTTGTCCCCTCAAAAGCCCCCGCTTAAAAAATCCAACTCTTTATCCAAAAAAACCCAGTATATTAAGCAATCCTCGATCACGTCCCAAAAACAATGCAAAAACTGGCTAAGCGCCGCCAGCCCACCATCAACCATGCGATTCAATCTCATTTAAAGCGCCCCCTCTTTCAAAGAGCCCTTAACAAGCCAAGGTCAAAAGGCGTGACAACGCCCTCAAGGACGCCAAACTACCACTTGTCACAGACGCTTTCAAATGGACTGTGCTTGAGTCGGGTTTTTCTAAGCAAAGCTTTATAGCCCACGCTATATTTCCAAAAAAACTGCGCAAAACAAACAAAAACGCACTCTCCTTCAAAACACATAAAGTGTCACAAGAGAGTGTGCTGTACAACGCAACAGTAAACGGCGGAAGTATTAATAATTGCAGAGCTAGTGGTTCCTAGTTTTTAATTTTTATTGTTGCACATTTGCATCGTTTTGTCGACCCTTTTTGCAAATTTTTTAGCTTAGCGATTTTGCTCAAAGCCGGCGCTCTCAAGGATGCTTAACTACCACTTATCACGGACGCTTTCAAAGGGACTTGAGATTGAGGAAGGTTTAATACTAAAGTTCGTTATAAGCGCGACCGCTCTCAAGGACGTCAGCTTACCCCTTATCACGGACGCTTTCAAAGGGACTTTTGCTTGAGAAAGGTTGAATATTACAAATAGTTGTGAAATAGCAGCTCACGGGCGCCCAACTACCACTTCTCACGGACGCTTTCAAAGGGACTTGCGCTTGAGGAAGGTTGAATATTACAAATAGTTGTGAAATAGCAGCTCACGGGCGCCCAACTACCACTTATCACGGACGCTTTCAAAGGGACTTGCGCTTGAGGAAGGTTTAATACTCAAGTCCGTTGTGAGCGGGCGGCGCTTCCATGGTTTTTGCAAGGTTTTTTGGAACGTAATCAAGGATATTATAATATACTGGGTTTTTAATTAAAGAGCAGTATATTTTAAGCAAGGACTTTACCTGGGACAAATCTAACCCAAACTCCCAACCACCTCATGAAAAACCTGCGAAATTGATTAGGCTTCAAAAAATTGTTTCGCCATAATCTAGCCAATCTATATGCTCAAAAGCAATCATTTAAAAAAAGACTTGTAAACAAGAAAAAATTAGTTTATAATATTATAGATTAAAATAAATTACCTGGAGGTTTTTTTATGGCTATTAAAGTTGGGATAAATGGATTTGGTCGAATTGGCAGATTGGTTTTTCGCGCTGGTCTTGCAAATCCAAACATTGAATTCACCGCAATTAACGACCCATTCATGACACCTGATTATTGCGCATATATGCTGCGATATGACTCGGTTCACGGAAAATTCAAAGGAAAAATATCACACACTGATAATTCAATAATTGTCGATGGAAAAGAAGTCAAATTCTTCGATAAAAAAAGCCCGAACGAAATTCCTTGGGGCGAATGCGAAACCAAATTTGTTGTTGAATCAACTGGCGTTTTTTGCACTACCGAAGCAGCATCTGCGCATTTAGCAGGAGGCGCCAGCAAAGTTATAATATCCGCGCCAGCTAAAGACAAAGAGACGCCAACTTTTGTTTGTGGAGTTAATTTAAACAAATATAACAAATATATGAACGTCGTTTCAAACGCTTCATGCACAACAAACTGCCTTGCTCCTTTGGTTAAAGTTGTTCATGAAAATTTTGGAATCAAAGAGGGCCTCATGACAACAGTTCACGCAACAACTGGAACTCAAAAAACAGTCGACGGCCCTTCCAAAAAAGACTGGAGAGGAGGTCGAGCAGCTTCTGGAAACATAATCCCTTCCTCAACTGGGGCTGCAAAAGCATGCGCGCTGGTTTTGCCTGAAATGGCTGGCAAACTAACTGGAATGTCGATGCGCGTTCCAACTCTGGATGTGTCTGTTGTTGACCTAACCGTCAGTCTTGAAAAATCAACAAGCTATGAAGAAATATGTCTTGCCATAAAAAATGCCGCGCAAGGCGAACTTAAAGGAATTTTAGGATATACAGACGAAATTGTTGTTTCCTCCGACGACCTCGGCGATCCACACACTTCGATATTTGACGAGAAGGCTGGAATAATGCTTAATGATCATTTTGTTAAATTGGTTTCTTGGTATGATAACGAGTGGGGATATAGTAATAAAGTCATAAATTTAATAGAACACATGGATAAAACCGACCTATCATAGGTTTTTATTAAATATAGCTAAAAAAACACACTGACATTCAACGTTAAATTTCAACCTGGCCGCCTGGATGTTGGTGTGTTGCGTTGTGCTAAAAAATCAACTATTTCATAAATTTTTGATAAAGTTAACATGGCTGATTGGGTTAGATTTGTCTCCTCAATCGCTGTTGTTTTAAGTATGTGGGTTTTTAAGTGAAAAAACTGCCTTAAATTAACACATCATTAATATCGTTTTAAAAAACAATGCAAAAACCGATTCAAGCGCCGCCAGCTCACAACGGACTTGAGTATTAAACCCTTCCTCAAGCGCAAGTCCCTTTGAAAGCGTCCGTGAGAAGTGGTAGGCTAACGCCCTCAAGAGCGGTCACGCTCACAACTAACTGTAATATTAAACCTTCCTCAAGCACAGTCCCTTTGAAAGCGTCCGTGAGAAGTGGTAGGCTAATGCCCTCAAGAGCGGTCACGCTCACAACTAACTGTAATATTAAACCTTCCTCAAGCGCAAGTCCCTTTGAAAGCGTCCGTGAGAAGTGGGTAGGCTAATGTCCTCAAGAGCGGTCGCGCTCACAACTAACTGTAATATTAACTTTTAATTCTCGAAAATTGCAATAAAAAGTAGGGGTGGCGTTTTTTGCGCGCCACTCCTACTTCAAATATGCATTTTTAATTTTACCCACAGTCATATATATTGTCGCAATTATGCTGATTTTTTTGAATTGCCGGGCTTGCTCGAATTTGATTTATCTACGTTTCTCTTAATTCTAACTGGCTTGTGTGGCCTGGGTTTACCCGCAAGTTTTTGAGCCTTATTTGGTTTGCTCGAGCTTAGTTTACCCTCACATTTTTCAAGCTTAAACCTTTGGTTATCTCCAGCGTGTATACTCCAGCAATGAATATTAGCTCCATTTGTTGCTTTAGCTCCACAAACATCCATACAAAGATTATTACATTTAGACACTAAATAATAAAATCCTTCTCCATCTGGGACAATAAACCACTTCTGTGCATCAGTCCCATTGCCGATATACTGCCATATGTTGGTCCCGTTTTGCTTGCCGGAGGCTGAAACATCAATAAATTTTCCAGAACACATAGCCTTTATTGTGTAGTATCCATCTGGATTATACTGAATTTTAAATTTTTGAGCATTTGTTCCATTTTTTTGCCACAGTTGCAAATTTGCTTTGTCATCTTTACTACATTGGTTTATATCTAAGCACATATTTGGGGCTAGCTTGCTTGAGATTGCATAGATGCCGTCATCAATGGTTTTGTTAGTAGCTAATTTAGGATTGCTTCTCATTTCTAAAATATTTTTCTTCACCTCAAGAGCTTTTGGAACTTTATCATAAAATCCACTCTTTATTGCATTTAAAGAACCTTTATTTTTTGCATATTTCATAAAAAAATTTATATATTCACTACAGCCTGGATGTTCATTGTTGATTTTTTCAAATAGGCACTTAAGATTGTTTATTTCACAAATTTGTCTATTATTTGGATTTTGTCGACATATTGTAGAAAAATTATTCGAAAACATCAGATGATGATATAGTATAGCGTTAATACAAACTAGCTTGTGTTCCTGCATAACACACATTAAATTGAATACTATATCTTCAGAATATGCATATAAACCTTTAAAACTTATGTTATAACGATCTAAATAACTCTTTTTATATAACCCATCCCATATGTATACATATCTTTGATCATTAAAAAATTTAAACTTTGGCATAACGCCAAAAAAATCTTTAAAATCTCTCTTGCAGATCGCCCCATCATATCCACATTTAACAATATCCGCATCATATTCTTTAGCTGCGTTATAACATTTTTCCGACATTGTAGGATCTATCGTATCATCATGATCCAAAAATTGTATATATTCTCCTTTAGCTAAGCCCATCCCGTTATCTCTCGCAACGCAAGTCCCGCCGTTTTCTTGATGAACAACAACAAACCTTGGGTCATCTTTTTCATATTCATCCAATATTTTCCCGCTTCCATTCGTCGATCCATCATCAACGCATATGATTTCAATATCCTTTAAAGTTTGATTTTTAGCGCTTTCTAAACAGTCTCTGAGTAAATTTTCAGGTGTATTGTAAACCGGAATTATTATCGATACTTTTGGATTTTTTGCAAAAACTTCAAATGAAATTGTTGACAAAAGCAAAATCGCGGTTAGCATCATCGACATCAACTTTTTAAAGTTATTCAAAATTAGCTTTTTCATAAAGATCCTCCTTAAATAAAATAAAGTCTAAAAACTTAATTAAATTAACATTATCTTATTGTTTTCTTAAACTATCCCTTTTGCAAAATTTTTCCCAAACTCTGCTCACCTAAGTATATCACACTTTTTGACAAAATGCAAGCTTTTTTGGAAATTTTTTTAGCTTAGCGGTTTTGCCCAAAGCAAGCGGGCTCAAGGACGCTTTACTACCTCTTTTCACGGACACTTTCAACTGAACTTGTGCTTGAGGGAGGTTTAATACCCAGGTCCGTTGTGAGCTGGCAGCTCAATCGCGCCAACCTACCACTTCTCACGGATGCTTTCAAAGGGACTTGCGCTTGAGAAAGGTTTAATATTACAGTCGGTTGTGAGCGGGCGGCGCTTAAATCGACCCTTGCATTGTTTTTTAAAACGCGATCGAGGATTGCTTAATATACTGGGTTTTTGATTAAAGAGTCGGATATTTTTAAAGAGAGGGATTGAGGGGACAAATCTAACCCAAACCCAAAAATACAAATTGTATTTTTTTAAATGTTTAGCGCATCCTCCACACGCCAAAAATTATTTTTACTAAATCGACCAAATATTTGTTTACATTTGTGCAGAAATATGTTAGAATGATTGGGTTGAACTTTTGTTTTTTGAATTTTTTAGGCGAGCTTAAATTTATGGTTGGAGAGGATTTTTATGGCGAGAAAAATGAAAACTATGGACGGAAACTCTGCTGCTGCCCACGTTTCCTATGCATACACCGATGTTGCTGCGATATATCCAATAACCCCCTCGTCTGCTATGGCGGAAATTTCAGACGTTTGGGCCATTTCAGGACGAAAAAACATATTTGGATATCCCGTTAAAATAACCGAGATGCAATCTGAGGCTGGGGCTGCTGGAGCTGTTCATGGATCGCTGCTTGCTGGCGCTTTAACAACAACATTCACCGCCTCTCAAGGGCTTTTGCTGATGATTCCAAACATGTATAAGATGGCCGGAGAAAAATTACCCGGAGTAATTAATGTTTCTGCAAGATGCGTCTCAACCCACGCTTTGTCTATTTTCGGCGACCATTCCGACATATACGCCTGCCGTCAAACAGGGTATGCAATGCTGTCAACTGGCTCTGTTCAAGAGGTTATGGACCTGACTCCTGTTGCGCATTTAGCGGCTTTGGAAGGAAAAATCCCTTTTTTGAACTTTTTCGATGGATTTAGAACTTCCCACGAAATCCAAAAAATTCAAATTTGGGAATATGACGAACTAAAAGATATGATTAACATGAATTTTGTTGATGAATTTCGAAAAAATGCTTTAAATCCAAACCACCCTGTCCTTCACGGATCTGCTCAAAACAGTGACATATATTTTCAAAATTTTGAGGCTTCAAATCCATATTATAACGCTCTTCCGGACATTGTCGAAAAATATATGAATAATATAAATTCCCGAATCGGAACTAGCTACAAATTATTTAACTATTTTGGAGCAACCGACGCAACTCATGTTATTGTGGCTATGGGATCGGTTTGCGAAACAATCGAGGAAACTGCCGAAAAATTGATGGAAAACGGCGAAAAGGTTGGGCTGATTCGGGTTCACCTATATCGCCCTTTTAGCTCAAAACATTTACTATCTGTAATACCAAACAGCGTCCAGCAGATCAGCGTTTTAGACCGCTCTAAAGAGCCCGGCTCAGTTGGAGAGCCTTTATTTCTCGACGTTGTTGCTGCGCTCAAGGGAACAAAATTCGAAAATGTTCCAATTTTTGGCGGCAGGTATGGCCTCGCATCTAAAGACACAACTCCCGCCCAAATCAAGGCTGTCTTTGAAAATCGCGAAAAAAAGAGATTCACAATCGGAATCAATGACGACGTCACGTTTTTATCCCTGCCCGCAGATCGTGGCTTTGAAATAAAAGCAAAGGAAATAACATCCTGCAAATTTTGGGGGCTTGGCTCGGATGGAACCGTTGGGGCAAACAAAAACTCTGTCAAAATCATCGGCGATAACACCGATATGTATGCCCAAGCGTATTTTGCATATGACTCTAAAAAATCAGGCGGCTTAACTGTTTCACACCTTCGCTTCGGCACAAAACCTATAAAATCAACATATCTCATTTCCAGGGCAGATTTTGTCGCATGCCACAACCCTTCCTATATATCAAAGTTCGATATAGTCCAGGATCTTCGGCCGGGAGGGACTTTTTTGCTAAACTGCTCGTGGGATGAAAAAGAGCTCGAGGATAATATACCCGGCGATGTCAAGTCATATATAGCTAACAACAATATTAAATTTTATACTATAGACGGCGTTAAAATTGGAAAAAAAGTCGGTCTGGGCGGCCGCATAAACACAATTTTGCAATCTGCGTTCTTCAAACTTTCAAAAATTATGCCAATCGAAAAAGCCAAACAGCTCATGAAAGACGCAGCAACAAATTCATATTCTTCCAAGGGTGAAAAAATTGTCAAGATGAACCACGACGCAATCGACCTCGGCGCAGATTCAGTTTTTAAAGTTCATGTCCCAGAATCTTGGAAAACCACATCTAGCGAAAAAGTCGAAAGTGAGGCCACCGGAAATAATCCACAGTTAGTTGATTTTGTGAATAATATTTTGAAACCTATGAACTCACAAAAAGGAGACCAGCTGCCTGTTTCTGCTTTTTCAAAATATGCTAACGGATTTTTGCCGCTGGGAACAACTGCCTATGAAAAGCGTGGAATCGCCGTTGACGTCCCTTGTTGGAATAAAGAAAACTGCATTCAGTGTAATTTTTGTTCATATGTATGTCCGCATGCTGTTGTTCGTCCAGCTGTTTTTAGCAACGAAGAAGCGAATTTTGCCCCAAAAGAGCAGGAAATGACGCAAATGATTGGACTCAAGGATCGAAAGTTTGCCGTAACGATTTCAGTCATGGATTGCACGGGATGTGGATCTTGCGTGAATGTCTGCCCTGGAAAAAAGGGAGAAAAAGCCTTGGTTATGAAGCCTTTTAGCTCTCAGGTTGAAAAACAAAAAGGGTTTGAATACGCGAAAAATTTACCAGAAAAGCCAGAAATATTAGAAAAATTTAAGCAATCAACAGTTAAAGGAAGCCAGTTTAAAAAGCCTCTTTTGGAATTTTCAGGAGCATGCGCGGGATGCGGAGAAACGCCATATGCAAAGCTTGTCACGCAACTTTTTGGAGACAGGATGTATATTGCAAACGCGACGGGCTGCTCTTCAATTTGGGGAGGATCCGCCCCCTCAACTCCATACACCACAAATAGCGATGGCAAAGGGCCCGCTTGGGCGAATTCACTTTTTGAAGATAACGCTGAATTTGGGTTTGGAATGAACCTTGCTCAAAACACATTACGTGAAAGATTGATAGAGAAATTAGAAAATTTATCACAAAACTCTCAAGGACAGTTGAAAAAAGCCATAGATGAATATCTCGAAACCAAAAATGACAGCGAAAATAATTTAAAATCAACTAGCAATTTAATTGATATTCTAAAAAAAGAGAACATAGGCAAAGATATATTGGCATATAAAGAATATCTCAACAAAAAGTCAGTCTGGATCTTTGGAGGGGACGGCTGGGCATATGACATAGGATATGGAGGCCTGGATCATGTTTTGGCTTCGGGCGAAGACGTAAATGTTATGGTCTTTGACACTGAGGTCTATTCAAACACTGGCGGCCAGTCTTCCAAATCAACTCCGACAGGGGCGGTTGCAAAATTTTCGGCTGGCGGGAAAACCGTCAAAAAGAAGGATCTGGCTGCGGTTGCCATCAGCTACGGATATGTTTATGTTGCGCAGGTTGCTATGGGGGCTAATTATACTCAATGTATTAAAGCTGTTCTGGAAGCGGAAGCATATCACGGACCATCGCTCATTATTTGCTACGCGCCATGCATAAATCACGGAATTAGGGCTGGAATGAGCCATGCTCAAACGGAAGAAAAAAACGCCGTGGAATCAGGATATTGGCATCTTTTTAGATTTAACCCCAAGGCCAAAAAAAAGCTCTCGATCGATAGCAAAGCCCCTTCCCTGGCCTACCGCGACTTTTTAGCCGGAGAAGTTAGGTATCGCTCACTTTTAAAAACCAACCCTGAAAAAGCAGAATATCTGTTTAAAAAATCCGAAGAAGAAGCCAAGTCAAAATATGAATATTTGAAAAACCTTGAAAATATATATTCCAAGGAGTGAATTTATATATTGATTCGAAAAAAAACAGCCCTATGCTTAATTTATATAGCTTTTATATAGTTTTTTATAAATATTACTGTTAGTTATAAGCTCATCATGCGTCCCTGATTCAACAATTTTTCCCCCGTGAACAACATATATTTTGTCCGCATTTTTGATCGACGTCAATCTGTGGGCTATGGTTATGGTCGTCCTGCCCTCTGAAAGCCTTTCAAGCGACCTTTGAATCACTTTTTCGCTTTCGCTGTCAAGAGAGGAGGTCGCTTCGTCCAAGATCAAAATGGGCGGATTTTTAAGAAAAACCCTCGCTATGCTGATTCTTTGCTTTTGGCCCCCAGACAGTTTCACGCCTCTTTGGCCAACATACGTTTCATATTTTTCGGGAAGCGAGTCTATAAAATCGTGAATCCCGGCTTTTTTTGCAGCCTCGATGACCATGTCCATGCTCGCGTTGGAATCGCCATACTTAATGTTGTCATAAATAGAGCCCATGAATAAATGGACGTTTTGATGAACAGATCCAACCATTTTGTGGAGTTGGCTTAATTTGATTTGCTTTATATTTATCCCATCTATTAGAATTTTTCCATCAGACACATCATAAAATCTTTCAATCAAACTGCAGATTGTTGTTTTTCCAGCTCCTGAAGGCCCAACCAAAGCAACATTTTCACCAGCGTTTATTAAAATATCAATTCCTTTTAATATATTTTTTTCTGAATCAAAGTATTTAAACCAAACATCTTTAAATTCAATTCTGCCGAAAATATCCTTCAAAATCACAGGATTATCACAATCTTTCAACTCTGTGTTAGTTTCCATAACTTCGGCAAACCGCCCTATTCCAGTTATGCCTTTTTGAAATTGTTCAGTAAATTCTAAAATTTTCAAAACAGCATATATTAGCACTGAAACATATGAAACACACGCCATCAAAGTCCCCGGGGATATTTGGCCATTTATTAAAAATATGGATCCAGCAACAATAACAAGAATATGCATAAAATTCACGAATATCATTTCAACCGAGCGAAATTTTCCCAAAACATTATAAAAAATTTCTTTTGTTTTAAATGTTTTAGAATTATTCAGGTTAAATTTTTCTTTTTCAATTTCCTCGGCGCCAAAGGATTTAACAACCCTAACCCCAAGCAAACTGTCCTCGATTTGAGAGTTTAGCTCGCCAACCTGAACCCTGTTTTGCTGCAAAGCGGCTTTCATCTTTTTGTTATATTTAGCCGCAAATATTACAGTTAGTGGAAGAGCTGCATATATAATTAATGTCAGATATACATTAAACTGTGATAAAACAATGAATGAAATCAAAATTTTTGCGCTGATTATTAAAAATTCTTCAGGAAAATGGTGCGTGAATTCGGTGATGTCGAAAAGATCGTTTGTCAGCCGAGACATTAGCTGGCCAATTTTGTTGTTGTCGTGGTATGAAACATGAAGATTTTGAAGATGGCAAAACAAGTCTTTTCGCATCTGCGTCTCAATTCTAGCCCCCATAATATGACCAAATGTTGTCATGAATTTGACGCCTATTATCTCAATAAATGCAACTAAAAGAAAAACTGCTGCGTAAAAAATTATAGATTCAAGCGTTAAAAGCTCGGGGGAAAGCGAAACAGCATCAACTATACATTTGAGCAAAACTGGATACACCAACTCGCAAATAGTTGTCATTAATGCAAAAAACAAGTCTAGTATGAAAATTTTCTTATGCTTTTTGAAATATGGAACAATCTTTTTTATCAAATACAAATTTTGATTTCTTTTCATGGTCATTTCAACATCCTCTCAAACTCTCACTTGAAAGAACATTCTAGCACAATTTTGTCAAAATTGCAACACCTGTAATAAAATTATATTCTGTCAATGGGCCTGGAACCGCAATATATATGACTAATTGTATAATTTATTGGGTTAGATTTGTCCCCTCAATCGTTCCTGCTTAAAATATCCGACTCTTTGGTCGAAAAACCCAACATATTACAATATCCTCAATCGCGTTCCAAAAATCAATGCAAGGACTGGGTAAGCGCCGCCCGCTCACAACGGTCCGTGCAATTCAACCTTCCTCAAGCAAAAGCTCCTTTGAAAGCGTCCGTGACAAGTGGTAGGTCGGCGCGATTGAGGGTGGGCCAAAAAACAACTCCAAGCGGGAAAAAGCCTCCCTCCCCGCTTGAAATCAAAATTTGAAACGATAATCATCCTTGACCGCTATAACAAGCATTGATCACTTCTTGCAAAGCATCAGCCCTGTCTTGGCATTTTTTAACATTATCTTGATTATTCAACTTAGTCCAAACAGTTTCAGCAACTCCATATGCGCTACACGCAGCTTTTAATTTAGATTTCAAATCCAGCTCTTCGTCCAAAGCGGTATGGCAAGCGTCGAAGGAGATTTTTAAGAGCCATTCATAAGGAATACCAGGAAAAAAAGTAAACGTATTATCAGCCTCGACGAAGGCATCTAAAGCAGCATAACAAGCGTCTTTAGCAATATTCCAAACAGTCTTAGCCTTGCCGTAGGCATCTGCAGTGGCGTATATAGCGGCATACACAGCGGCACCTATAGCGTGGGCGTGGGCAGCGGAACTGGCTGCGGCTGCGGAATCGGCGGCAGCTTTTAAAATCCCGTTAATATCTGCAATTATATAGGTTTTTTTTGAA
The DNA here is from genome assembly GCA_902789925.1 of Oscillospiraceae bacterium. Taxonomy (GTDB): domain Bacteria; phylum Bacillota; class Clostridia; order Oscillospirales; family Ruminococcaceae; genus RUG12519. Next base: position 12,707 of record CADAPX010000020.1, read on the forward strand.
ACATTACCAACATCAACTGTAACCTTTGCGAGCCCGGGCTTTATAACCTTTCTATCAATATCAAATATTTCAGTATTATCAAACAGATATTCAATAACATACTCGAAAGCTGCGCCCTGTGGCCTGATATTTGTTACGTGGTCATTCAGATTAAACGTTTGACCAGAGTCCAATTCAATTACATTTTTAATGTCAAAATCATAAACGACATGTGGGGAAGCTGTTGTTGCAGCATTCTTCTGCTTTCCTGCATAAACAGTCCCAGCAAAAACATTCATTGGAAGACTTGCAACTGACGACGCTGTCATAACCAGAGCAAGGGCAATGGATATAATTTTCTTTTTTACTTTAGATTTGTTATACATATAAATTTTATTTTCTCCTTAAATTTAATAAAACATTAATATAATTAAAATCAAATGTTTTTTTATGAATGCTGCCATGAAATTTTGTTAGGGCTGGCTTTTTTACTAAGCTCAAGCCAAAGTCCAAGCCCCACCTCCACACACAAGTCTGAAACACAGCCACTTTTCAACAAAACAAAAAAGGCAACATTATAGCATAGCCCAACTCAGCTAAAGCATTTTAACAAATCTACCATATCTTGTCAAGCGCTTTTTTAAAATTCAAAATTTTTATAATTATACTGATAGTACTATTAAGTTGAATGTTTTAAGCAGGCGGCAACCCCTCAATGGCATTAGCCTACCACTTATCACGGACGCTTTCAACTGAACTTGTCCTTGAGGAAGGTTGAATTGCATGGTCGATGGTCTCATGGCGGCGCTCAAGTGGCTTCCCGCATTGTTTTTTGGAACGCGATTGAGGACGGTTTGAAAGAGACGAGTTTTTTCAACTTAATTCTCATATTTTCAGAAAAAGGGGCTAAAGGGGACAAATCTAACCCAAAAAAATTTTATCTTTCAATTTTGTTTATCTTTCAATTTTGTTTCCGGACCCTTGATTTTTCTAAAAAAATAGTTTATAATGTTTTTTGGCACTCAAGTTTAATGAACGCTAAATATTTTACGAGGTGAATTTACATTGGCTAAAACTCAATTTAAAGCAGAGTCTAAAAGGCTTTTGGACTTAATGATCAACTCTATATACACACACCAGGAAATTTTTCTTCGAGAGCTCTTGTCAAACGCAAGCGACGCAATAGACAAGCTTCATTTCAAGTCCTTGACAGACTCATCAATCCAAAGCGATTTTTCAATCAGAATAGAAACAGACAAAAAAAACCGAACTCTCTCCATCACCGACACAGGCATTGGCATGACAAAAGATGAGCTCGAATCTAATCTTGGAACAATTGCAAAAAGCGGTTCGCTGGACTTCAAAACCCAAAATCCAAACGACGCTTTGGACATAATCGGGCAGTTTGGCGTTGGATTTTATTCAGCTTTTATGGTCGCCGACGCCGTGACTGTTGACAGCAAAGCATATCAGTCTGACTCTTCATATTGCTGGAAATCAGAAGGCGCCGATGGATATACTATCGAAAAAAGCGATAAACAAAACATTGGAACGACAATCACTCTACACATAAAAGAGGATTCTGGCGAGGAAACATACGGCGAATTTTTAGATGAATTCACAATAAAACGACTTGTTAAGAAATATTCAGACTATTTGAGATATCCAATAAAAATGGAATGCGAACACTCTCGAAAAAAAGAGGGCGCAAAAGATGACGACGAAAACGCATGGGAAACATACAAAACGCTAGACACCCTAAACAGCATGACTCCCATATGGAAAAAAAGCAAAAAGGATCTGACGGACGAGGAAATCAACGGCTTCTATAAAGATAAATTTTCCGATTTTGAAAATCCCGCAAAAGTCATCCAATCCAAAACTGAAGGATCTGCAACATATTCGTCTATGCTTTTTATTCCCTCGTCTCCCCCATTTAACTACTATACCAAGGATTTCGAAAAAGGCCTTCAGCTTTACTCATCCGGCGTCCTGATAATGGAAAAATGTTCTGAGCTTTTGCCGGATTACTTTAGCTTTGTTAAGGGCCTTGTTGACTCTGAAGATCTATCACTAAACATATCGCGCGAAACTTTGCAGCACAATCGCCAGCTTAGAATCATTGCCAAAAGTCTGGAGAAAAAAATCAGAAACGAGCTTGCGCTTTGGCTAAAAAATGACAGGGAAGGCTATGAAAAATTTTTCAAAAACTTCGGCCTCCAGCTAAAATATGGCGCATATGCTTCATATGGAGCCGACAAGGACAAGCTTAAAGATCTTTTGCTTTTTGAGTCTTCAAGCGAAAACAAGCTGACAACAATCGCTGAATATGTTTCTCGGATGAAAGATGGACAGGAAAATATATACTATGCGTGTGGGGATAGTGCTGAAAAGATTTCACGCATGCCTCAAATCGAGTCTGTTAAGGACGCGGGTTATGAAGTCTTGTTTTTAACCGACGGAATTGACGAATTCACAATAAAAATTTTAGCTGAATATGACAAAAAGAAATTCAAAAATATTGCATCTGATGATATTAATTTAGAAGATGATGAAAAAACCAAGGAAACAGAAGAAAAATCCAAACAACACGACAGTTTGTTTAAACTGATGAAAGAAAATTTGAAAGACAAGGTTTTGGACGTTAAACTCTCAAATCGTCTGAAAAACGGCGCGGTTTGCCTGACAACGTCCGGAGAAATGTCGATAGAGATGGAAAAAGTTTTAAACGCAATGCCAACAGCCGACCACAAGGTCAAAGCTCAAAGGGTTTTGGAAATCAACCCAAATCATCCCATATTTGAAAAACTTTGCGAGCTTGAGCGCTCAAACAAGGAAAAGCTAAAAGAATATTCAGAATTGCTATATGTTCAGGCGGCTTTGATTGAAGGGATTGCGCCCGAGGACCCGGTTGAATTTGGAAATAGAATTTCAAAAATCATGGCTCAATAAACTTTGTTTTTTTAGTTTGAATCACCTTAATTTAATAAAAATTTTTGATTGGTTTGATTTATTTTCTGTTAATTTTTGATTTTAAATGTTAATTTCAATAATAAAGCGCAAATCGATGTTTTTTGTGTTTTTTATTGAATATTTTTGCGATGTATAATTAATTATGTTGTAAACCTTATATATTAAATTTTGTGGTGGTTAATATGTCAAGATATGGAAAATTTCAAAATAGTCCCAAAAAAACCTTTATACAAAACACACTCTACACTCAAAATAGGGAAATCTCCTGGCTTAGATTCAATGAGCGAGTTTTGGACGAAGCTGCTGATCAAACTGTTCCGCTTTTGGAGAGGCTCAAGTTTATATCTATTTTCACAAGCAACCTGGACGAATTTTTTATGGTTCGGGTTGGGAGCTTAACTGATCTTTCCTTGCTGAAACAGCCGCCGATTGACAATAAAACCGGCAAAACTCCCTCAGAACAACTATACAAAATATTCCAGGAGGTCCCGAGCCTATACGAAAAAAGATATAAGGTTTTTTCCCAGCTTGAAAACGAACTTCGCCACCACGACATCTATAATTTGAATTATCAAGAATTGTCTAAAAAGGAAAAGGATCTCGTCAAAATATATTACAACGAGTATATAAAACCGGTTTTGTCCCCTCAA
>CADAPX010000020.1:16339-26326 GCA_902789925.1 Oscillospiraceae bacterium
CACCTACTAAACAACGAGTTATACATAATAACGCAATTAAAATCCAAATCCAAAGATATATTTTATGGTATACTCGCTATTCCCAACATGATTCCTAAAATTTTGACTCTGTCTAAAACAACTGCCTTGAGATATATATTAACTGAAAATATATTATTTCAATTTGTCCATCAACAATTTTCGATGTATGAGATGACGAAAAAATCAATAATACGAGTTACACGAAATGCCGACGTTAACCCAGACGATGAGCAGTATGACATCGAAGACGACTATAGACACCACGTCAAAAAAGTTTTAAAAACTCGAGCCAGGCTTCAACCGGTCAGGCTGGAATTTTATAACGATATATCATCAGAAATGCTAAACTTTTTGTGTCGAAATCTAAAATTAAAAAAGCAAAGGGTTTTTAGATCGAAATCGCCTCTTTCAATGAAATATGTTTTTTCGCTTGGTGATAAAATTTCAAAATCAACAAGAAAAATTTTGTCATATGAACCTTTTTCTCCAGTAACCCCTTCTTTTATCAACCCAAACGAAAATATGCTTAAGCAAGTGATTAAAAATGACATACTCTTATTTTACCCATACCACAAAATGGACAGTTTTATTAGCTTAATTCGGGATGCAGCGCTTGATCCAAACGTCATATCCATAAAAATAACAATATATCGACTAGCGAATAATTCCAAATTAGTTGACTATTTAAAACTTGCTAAAGAAAAAAAAAAAGAGGTTGTTGCTTTAATTGAATTGCGCGCAAGATTTGAATGAGCTGGAGGAATCTGGGTGTAAAATTTTATATGGTTTTGAAGGATATAAGGTTCACTCTAAAATATGTCTCATAACAAGAAAAGATAAGGGTAAAATTCAATATATCACTCAAATCGGGACGGGAAACTATAACGAACAAACCGCGAAAATATACACAGATTTGTCACTCATGACGGCTAATCGATCAATCGGGGAAGATGCCTGTTTATTTTTCCAAAATATGTCGATATCTAATCTACACGGAGAATATGAACACTTGCTTGTTTCCCCAAACAGCCTCAAAAACAAAATACTGGCGCTGATAGACGGCGAAATATCTCGAGGCAAAGCCGGAAATATATTTATGAAAATGAACTCGCTAACCGACATAGACATAATAAACAAGCTCTCCGAAGCTTCTGAAGCTGGCGTTAAAATCAAGCTAAACATACGCGGAATATGCTGCCTTCTGCCTGGAGTTCGAAAAAAAACTTCAAACATCGAAATAACCAGTATAGTTGGAAGATTTTTGGAACACCCCAGAATATATTGCTTTGGCAAAGGCATAGATGACGTTAAAATATATATTGGATCGGCCGACATGATGACACGAAACACAGAAAAAAGGGTTGAAATTTTAGTCCCAATATTCGAAAAAACAATAAAGAGTCAAATTTTAGACATAGTTGATGTTATAAATAGCGACAATGTTAAAGCAAGAAAAATCGCGCCAAATGGTGAACTCAGAAAAATTTTTAAAGCTCAAGACTCCCCAGATGTCGATAGCCAGGCTTATTTTTTAAATCAAGCTCAATCTTTTTTGAATAAAGAGCCGCCCCAGCGCAAGAACCTGATATATCAAATTAAAAGCAAAATAATAGATATGTTTAAAAAATAACTCAATATGACTGGATGTAATCAGCAAAAGCAAACCCAACTCCCATAGGCGTTTTAACAGCATACCAATCTCCATGGCGCCCAAGGATTATGATTTGATCTCCATTTGAAAGCAGGCCAATGATTTTGGAATTTGTTGTTGCTTTATCTCGCAAATTTAAATTGCCGCTTCGTAGGTTGACGATTCCGGGATATGGAGCAGAGGTTCCTGCGAAGGACATCCCAAAATATTCAGTCAACGCTTGGGCTATGGTTTTTGCGATTTTTTCCAAATTTTCCTTGATCCACTGGGCGTCCTCCGGGTTGTCGTGATATGCGGTTTCAATTAAAATTCCGGGCGCCCGAGTCCTCCCAACCTCCCCCAAATTTGTCGTGGGTATTGCGCGAACCAAGTTTGGATCCGGATAGATTTGTTTAAAATATTCAACTAAAATATCTGCCATTTTCTTTCCTTTTTCACTATATGGAGAATAATAGACTTGCGTCCCTTTTATTTGACCCGCGTTTTGCTCTGGAGCCGCGTTGGAATGAAGAGCCAAATGCAAATCATAGTCCCCCTCGTTTGACTCTCGAATCGAAGACGCCGCCGTCATCTGGGGCGTGTTGCGTTTATATCTGATCCCATTTGAGTTTAAATATGGCTCTAAAGCGTCCGCCAATTGGTTCATAACTTCCTCTTCCGTTCCTCCGTCAACATACAAATTTGCTTCCTGCGTTGATGGACTTAAATAAATTTTAGGCATAAAAATATCCTCCCAGTAATATAAAATCAACTAACTCACTATTATTATATTAAAAGAATAAAATTTTGTTTACTGGAGTGACGTTTTGACGAGGATACAATTTGTATAATAGGTTAATGTTATATTTGTCTCCGCACACATTTTGCTCAAAAAAATCCGACTTATTTCTCAAAAAAACAATAATTTTAAAAATCCTTGACCGAATTCTAAAAAACAATGCAAAGCCCAGCCAAAGCGCCGCCGGCTCACAACTAACTGTAATATTTAATCTTACAAAGGCGCCAAGTCCTTTGAAAGCGCCCGTAACAAGTGGTAGGCTGGCTGTCCGCGGGAGCCTTACCTGGTTAAGGACGTTTACCTACCACTTGTTATGGATGGGTTTTAAAAAGCTTGGACATTTTAAATCAGTTTTAACTTGCATGGTTGAATTGTGAGCAGGCGGCGTTTTAATTGATTTTATCGTTGTTTCTTTAGGATTATTTTGAGGGCGGCCTGGATTTGAGATGGGTTTTTTGAATCAAATTCTGATATTTTCAAAAGAAAAATTGAATTGGGACAAATATAACCCAAATCTAAATTTTCTAAATTATTTAAAAATTTATTGTTTTAATCTGGATTATTTGGACCAATTTGGCGCCGCCAGCTCACAACTAACTGTAATATTAAACCTTCCTCGAATGTCATAATTTTGTTTCCCGGCTTGATATTTTTTTAATGTTGTGGTATAATTTTGTTTCAGCAAGGTTAACTTGCGCGAAATTATTATAGTCATAGCGTTTTAGCAAATCATCATTTTGTCGAAGGAGAAATTTTATATGAAAAACCTGGCCTACTATAATGGAAAAATCCAACCTATTTCTGAGCTGAAAATTCCCATAACAGATCGAGCTGTGTATTTTGGAGATGGTCTATATGACGTTGTTCACGCCGTAAATCAAAGAATTTTCGCACTAAATGAGCACATAGACAGATTTTATGACAGTTGTAAACTGTTAAATATATCGCTTGATATAAAAAAAGATGAATTAAAAGAAATTATTAAACAATTGATTGAAAAAGAAAACAGCACCCACCAAAAAATATATTGGCAAGTTTCCCGGGGATCAGCTTTGAGAGACCATGCATTTCCGGATGATTCAAAGCCAAATTTGTTGATAATGATCACAAATGATGCTATGAAAAATATGAATAAAATCAAATACAATCTAATTTTAGTTGAAGACACGAGATTTTTCCACTGTAATATAAAAACACTGAATTTAATACCCAATGTAATTGCATCTGAAAAAGCAAAACAATCTGGATGTCAGGAAGCCGTTTTACATCGCGGAGAATATGTGACGGAGTGCGCGCATTCAAACATAGCGATCCTGAAAGACGGAGTTTTAAAAACCGCTCCTTTAAACAATTTAATACTGCCCGGAATAACCAGAGCCCACCTAATCGACATTTGCAAAAAATTAAATATACCCGTTGTTGAAAAAGCCTTCACTATTGACGAACTCAAAGACTGCGACGAAGCAATCGTTTGCGCCAGCGGCTCATTGTTTATGGGGGTTGACACACTAGATGGGGAAAAAATTGGCGGAAAAAATTCAACTCTACTAAAAAAATTGCAAAAAACATATGAACAAAAAATTATCGATGAATGCGGCAAAAGTTTGCTAGAATAAAAAATATTTAAATTATTACAATAAAATTAAATTGACCTAAGCCAAAAGATCTTCATGTGATTTAAGTTGAAGATTTTTTGGCTTTTTAGTATAAAAAATCCCAATTGGATAAAAAATAAAACTAATTCAAAAATATAAGGGAGCGTTTTTTGTGATAATTTCTTTAATTCGGGCGATTATTTTATACACACTTATTATTTTTGCTATACGATTGATGGGAAAACGACAAATCGGCGAACTTCAACCCGGAGAACTCGCAATAACAATACTCATTTCCAACATAGCAGTCCTCCCAATTGAAAACATAGATGTTCCGCTAATTTTGGGCGCAGTTCCCATTTTAACACTTGTTTGCTTCGAGCTGCTTCTTTCGATTTTGAGCATGAAGAGCAGCAAACTAAGAACAATTCTTTCCGGAAAACCGATTTTTGTCATTGAAAATGGAAAAATAAATCAAAAGGCGATAAATTCCCTCAGGTTCACCATCGACGACCTGACAGAGGGCTTGAGAAGCTGCGAAGTTTTCGACATATCTCAAGTTGCATACGCCATAGTTGAAACTAACGGAACCATGAGCGTTGTCAAAAAATTTCAGTCTCAAAATGTGACGCCAAAAATGCTAAAATTGGAGGACCAGCAGACAATAATACCCATGGTCATAATTTCCGATGGAAAAGTTGTGGAAGATAATTTAAAGGAAATAGGTTTGACAAGAAAGTGGCTGTTTGACAAACTAAAAAAAGAAAATCTAAGCGCAGACAATATATTTATCATGACCGCGGACAACAATGAAAAAACATTCATCGCCCTAAAGGAGAATTCGAAATGAAACGAATAATCACAGTGATAATTATTTTCGCGATTTTAATATTATCGAGTATATATTCAATATTATACACAAATGCAAAATGCAATGAAATAATCGAATATGCAGAAAAAACTAAAAGACTGATTGAAATTTGCGATATGGAAAATGCACAAAAAGAGCAGGAAAACCTTGAAAATATTTGGAACAATCATGAAAAAACCATGAAACTATACCTTCGAAGAACCAATTTGGATGAGATAGACCACGAAATGAGCGGATTATCAGAGCTTATAAAGCTTGAAGATCAAACAGAATCCGGAAAGGCCTTGGATTTAATCATTCAATACTGCTATCAAATAATTGAGGATGAGCAGCCAACTATATTTAATATATTATAAATACTCAAAGTTTTTTGAGTTCATTCATAAATTCTTCAGCAGATGAAAATTCATAATAAACAGAAGCAAACCTTATATATGCAACTATATCAATTTTTTTCAATTTTTTCATTGTTATTTCAGCAATTTTATTCGATGAAACTTCCTCCGCAAAAACACTCGCCAGCTCATTTTCAACCTCACAAGCAACGTTTTTTAATATATTCAAATCAACGCGCCTTTTTCCAAACGCAATGATTAACCGATTAACCAGCTTATCCCTGTCAAACCTTTGCCGCGAACCATCTTTCTTCATAACCAAAATCGGAATTGACTCAACAGCCTCATATGTTGTGAACCTGCCCAAACATTTCAAGCATTGCCTTCTTCGACGGGTCGACCTTCCATCAGACGTTGACCGAGAGTCTAAAACCCTGCTTTCCTTGCTTTTGCAATATGGACATAGCATAAAATACTCCTTAAGTGTTAAGATATTTTAAGTATATCTGATTTTTTTTAATATGCCAAACTTTATTCGAAGTTTATATTTTTTTAAAATAGCATTATATTTTAGATTAAGTAATATATTAAAAGCTCTACTGGAAATTAAACAGCATTGCAGCCCCAATCAACCCAGCGTCATTTCCCAACCTGGCTGAAATAATTTTACAACGGTTTCGAGAATTTCTCGCATAGTCTTCTTTATCAAAAATCTCTTGAAGAGGCTGGGTCAACAATTTCCCAACCATGCTGACCCCCCCTCCAATACACAAAACCTGCGGTTGAAATATATTGACAACATTAACAACACCTGCTGCAAGATCAGAAATAAACATTTCAACAACTTTTTTTGCAGCTTTATCTCCTACAGCAGCGCAATCAAAAACATTTTTTGCATTGATTTTGTGATTTTTGTTATAAATATCCCACATTTTACTGTCCCTGGAGCCATCCATAACCTCCATAGCAGTCCTAATAATACCTGTTGCAGATGCGTAGGTTTCAAAACAACCAGCACGACCACAATTACAACGCCGCCCGCCTTTTTTGATAACAATGTGGCCAATTTCCCCGCCGTTAAAGTTAAAACCGTGATAAATCTTTTTGTTCAGGATCACTCCCCCTCCAACGCCTGTTCCCAATGTTATGACGATAATGGTGTGGTATCCGCGGCCAGCTCCGCATATAAATTCTCCTAAAGCTGCGGCGTTTGCGTCATTGTCAATATAGACAGATTTTTTCAACCTGCTTCCCAACATTTGTGCAATATGTACATTTTTATAGTTAAAATTACAAGAGTATTCAATAATTTTCGACCTGGTGTTTATAGTTCCGGGGATGCCAACTCCCACGCTTTGTATGTCGTTCATTGTCAGGCCGGATTTTTTCAAAGTTCGACCAACAAGATTTGCTATGTCATCAGACAAAATTCTGGGAGATTTAGGTAAATTAGTTTTGCAGCTGCACTTAGCGCGTATTTTAAAGTCCTCACCAACAACAGCAGCAACAACATTAGTTCCTCCCAAATCAATTCCAACGTAATATTTCATCAAAATATCCTCCCAAGTAAAAAAACTAAAATCTAATTTTCTCCGCCCAAGTCAAATTTTTTCCACAAATTACCATGCAATTTCAACAAAATTATCTCCCTCAAACTGAATTTGTTTAGCAAAATTGCCTAAACTGTTTAAAAAGATAAAAATAAATGACAACAGAAAGGGCAATTGTTAAAATGCACAACAATAAAGTTAAAATCAGCGGAATCAACACTTCTAGCCTAAAAGTCCTGACCGAAAAAGAAAAAAAATCTCTGCTGTTAAAAATAAAAAACAATGATAACCCCACAAAAGCGAGAGAAAAGCTCATAAAAGGCAATCTAAAATTGGTCCTGAGCGTTGTTCAAAGATTTTCAACACGAGGAGAAAACATGGACGACCTGTTCCAGGTTGGATGCATCGGCCTAATAAAAGCTATCGATCGGTTTGACACAACACAAAACGTCAGGTTTTCAACATACGCCGTTCCCATGATCCAAGGCGAGTTGCGGCGATATCTTCGGGACTACTGCAGCGTTAAAGTTTCAAGATCCCTGAAAGACATAGCGTATAAAGCGATGAAAATTAAGGAAGCCTTTATAAATAAAAACAACCGCGAACCAACTTTTGAAGAAATAACCAAACAACTCAAAGAATCCAGAAAAAACATACTCATGGCGCTGGAATCAGTTGTCGACCCTGTTTCGCTATATGAGCCAATATACTCCGACTCCCACGACACAATATATGTTATGGATCAAATCGGCAATCAATCCAACGAACAAAGCTGGCTGAACGAAATGCTGATCAAAAAAGCCATTTCAGACCTAACAGAACGTGAAAAAAAGATACTATCCTTGAGATTTATGGCTGGAAAGACGCAGGTTGAAGTCGCAAAAGAAATAGGAATCTCGCAGGCCCAAGTCAGCAGGCTCGAAAAAAACGCACTAAATTCAATAAAATCCCAAGTCAACTAGAGAGTGCTTTTTAAATAATTCAACGACCCGCCAGCCAGGATAATGTCGCGATCTCTGCCACAAAGATTGTGCCTAACTTTGATTTTTATACCCAAAGTTTTATTCAGTAAAGAAATTTCAACTCCGCTTTGAATGCAACTTCTCAAATCCAAAAATTCAAGCTCATCCCCTTGGTTTATGCTGTTATAGTCGTCAAAATCAACAAAGGTCAGCGGCAATATGCCAGCATTTACTAAATTCGCTTCGTGTATTCTGGCAAAACTTTTGGCTATAACAACTTTAATTCCCAAATACAGCGGAACGAGCGCCGCATGCTCACGCGAAGACCCCTGGCCATAGTTCACTCCCCCAACTATAACGCCATTTCCTGCTTTTTTAGCGCGCTCCGGAAACGAAGGATCCAAAACTTCAAAACAAAACTGGGATAAATAAGGAATATTCGAACGATATGGCAAAATTTTCGAGCCAGCGGGCATAATATGATCTGTTGTTATGTTGTCGTCAACCTTTAAAACAACCTTCGCTCTGAGGTCATCAGCAAGCTCATCCGAAACTGGGAAAGGTTTTATGTTTGGCCCTTTAAAAATCTCAAGCTTAGCAGATTCTTCAGGCTTTGCTGGCGGCTCAATCATGTTATCATTAATGATGAAAAACTCGGGCATCTTAAAACCAGGCCCATCCCCCAATTCAACCGGGCTTGAAAGAACTCCTTTTATCGCAGAATACACAGCAACCTCAGGAGAAACCAAATATATTTTAGCGTCTTTAGTTCCGCTTCGGCCAAGAAAATTTCGGTTAAAAGTCCTGAGAGAAACCCCGCCAGAATTTGGAGACTGACCCATTCCTATACACGGGCCGCATGCGCTTTCCAAAATTCTCGCGCCCGCATCAATCATGTCCGCAAGCATGCCGTTTCTTGCAATCATAGTCAAAACCTGCTTCGAACCCGGCGCTATCGACAGCGAAACATCGGGATGAACCTTCTTTCCTTTGAGTATATGCGCAACTTTCATCATGTCTGTTAGTGAAGAATTAGTGCACGAGCCTATACAAACCTGATCAACCTTTAAGCCGCTAACTTCGGAAACAAGCTTAACATTATCCGGAGAATGCGGGCAAGCAACCATGGGCTCAAGCGAACTCAAATCTATGTTAATAACATCATCATAAACGGCGTCAACATCCGCAAGCAGCGAAGTCCAGTCCCTCTCCCTGCCTTGCGCCTTCAAAAAGCCATATGTGATCTCGTCCGAAGGAAATATTGAAGTCGTTGCTCCCAATTCAGCCCCCATGTTTGTTATGGTTGCGCGCTCCGGAACGGACAAAGAAACCAGCCCTTCTCCGCCATATTCAATTATCCTTCCAACGCCGCCTTTAACCGTCATAATCTGCAAAATTTTTAATATTATGTCTTTAGCGCTGACCCACGAACCAAGCGACCCAGTCAAATTAACCCTGACAATCTCAGGCATTGTTATGTAGTATGGTTTGCCAGCCATAGCACACGCAACGTCAAATCCTCCGGCGCCAAAAGCAAGCATTCCAATTCCACCCGCAGTTGGCGTGTGGCTGTCTGAGCCAATCAACGTTTTCCCCGGCTTGCCAAACCGCTCTAGATGAACTTGGTGGCAAATCCCATTTCCAGGCCGAGAAAAATATATTCCGTATTTTTTAGCAACACTCGCGATATATTTGTGGTCATCGGCATTCATAAAACCAGATTGCAACGTGTTGTGATCGATATACGCAACACTTTTTTCAGTCCTAACCCGATCAACTCCAAGCGCCTCAAATTGCAAATACGCCATCGTTCCGGTTGCGTCCTGAGTCAAAGTTTGGTCTATTTTTAGGGCAATTTTCTCTCCGCGCTTCATTTCAGAAGAAACAATATGTTCCTTAATAATCTTCTCAGCTATCGTCAATCCCACAACAACATCTCCAATCTTAAAAACACTTAGGATATATTTTATATCATAAATTTAGTTATGTCAAGTCATATTAACAATAAAAATCAAAAAAATTTGTGGGTTTACAATTTATGATGTTACATCAAGTAAAAATCACCAATTGTATTACCGGATTTGGTTATATTTGTCACAATAACCCTCTCTTTCTAAAATATCAAACTTCTTTTTTAAAAACCCAATAAATTCCAATATGATTGATTCAATCCTAAAAAACAACGCAAAAATAAGTCAAAGCGCCGCCGTCTCCGGGCCAACTG
>CADAPX010000021.1 GCA_902789925.1 Oscillospiraceae bacterium
GGCTTTCTCATCTTTTCGTCAGAATGCTTTCGAGGAAGGCTTGAAAGAAGCGGGTTATTCAATTAAAGAGCCGGTCTTAGAAAAAGAAGGATTGAGGGGGCAAATATAACCCAAATTCAACAAATTGTAATATCCTTAATCGCGTTCCAAAAAACAATAAAAAAAACCAAATCCAAGCGCCGCCTGCTCACAACTAACTGTAATATTAAATTTTCTTCAAGCTCAAGTCCTTTTGAAAGCATCCTTAACAAGTGGTAGCGAAACGTCCAAAAAGGCCCCAATTCAAGGCGTTTACCTACCACTTGTTATAGATAGCTTGAAAACGCCAGATATTTTCAGCCAGACTCAACTGCATGGTTTATGGTGGGCAGGCGGCGGATTGATTGGTTTTCTCATCTTTTCGTTAGAATGCTTTCGAGGAAGGCTTGAAAGAAGCAGATTATTAAATCAAAGAGCTGGTCTTAGAAAAAGAAGGATTGAGGGGACAAATATGACCCAAATCCAACTCTTTAATCAAAAGCAAAAAAGAAGCACCAGCTAAAAAATGCGCTAATGCTTCAATTTAAAACAGGATTTTTAAGCCTAAACCAAAACTTTTAAATCCCGCCTATTCCATTTCCTAGCGAGGTTGGCGATGTTTTGAAAACGCAAAAAAACACCAATTCTAAATCCACAAATTTAAACTTTAAGCTTTTTAAATTTTTTATTGACAAAATTTGTCGCAATGTGATATAATGAAAGTCACGGATTTTGATTACTTTTAATTTATTTTATTTTAAAAAATGGCGAGAGGTTTTATGCCTTAATTTTAGCAATCTTTTTTAAGTGTTGAAATGTTTGGTGTTTGGAATGGGTGTGAAAATGAGGCCAGGATTAAAATTTAAATTAAAAAGGTTTATTTCGGTTTTAGTTTGTGTTATGATGGTTGCAGCAACATTTCCATTTCATGTTTTAAACAGCGCTGTTTTTGCTGTTGAAGATGGAGCAGTGGTCCATATATCACAAAACAATTTGTCCTCTGGGCTGGAAAAGATAATAAATAGCGACGAAAACAAAATAAACATAGTCTTAGATGAAAACATTGAAATTTTGCCCGATTCTTCTGGAATGAGTGATGAATCTTTTTTTGACTTTAAAGATAATGAAAAGTTTGCTCAAAAGACAATCAAAATCACTTCAAACAAAAACAAACAAAATTCTCCTTTCGAGCTCAAAAACAAAAGCGAGAAAATGTCTTTGCTTGCGGCGAAAGGTTGCTCTGTTGTTCTAGAAAATGTTATATTTGACGGCGAAGATGTTGAAGGATCTAAAAATTTTATAGATCTTTCGTTTGACGCGACGCTTGCTTTAAAAGAAGGGGCGGTTGTTCAAAATGTTAAAAGAGCGGGCGAAAGCTCAGCAATAGCTTTAAATTATTCTTCCAAATTGGTGATTGCTGGAGGATCGGTTTGCAGATTCAGCGGCGCAAAAGGAAGCGCAATATCTGCAAACAACGGAAGCTCTGTTGACATGTATAAAAACAGCAATATCACTGGATGCACAACTGGCGGCTCTGGCGGAGCGATTTCTGTTATTTTAGATTCTAATTTAAACCTTATGGGCGGCCACATTTCAGAATGTTCGTCGGATTTGCTTGGAGACGCGGTTTTTTTTGAAAGCTGTGGAGAATATAAAGTTGCGCCTCCTAATGGCGATTTAAAAATATCCATCCCCAAAAGTCTCAATAACTCCCACAATTCAGACGCAAGGGTTGTCGGATATGTTGGAATATATAAATCTGGAATTGATAAAAAAGTTTTGGATGATAAACAATATCTTTATTATGAAGCAGAAATGGACCCTGATGGCGGGACTTATGATGATGGATTTGAGCCTGGAAAATTGCTGCTTATTCCGAGAAAAGCTGATGATGGGCAAGAAACGGTAGATAAGCCTCTGTTAAACTATCTCCCAAAAGATTTAAAAAGAGACGAAGTTTTTGTCAGCGGTTGGACATATTCTGGCGACGCTGAAAAACAGATTGAAAATGAAACTAAAATCGGCGATATATTTATAAACTTCAATATCACAATTAAATTAACTCCAAAATATGAAATAAAAAGTGCTGAGGTTTCGGAGCCTGCTGAATTAAAACATGTTCTGGCCAACTTGGGAGACAACTGCAAAATAACTTTAAAATCAGACATGCAAATCGACGACACTATTTGCGTTGGAGAAAATAAAAATGTTTTGATTGAATCCCCGGAAGGCGAAACACACACACTGACGGTTGACTCTCGCCAAACTTTTTTAACAACAACATCAAACTCAAATGTGACTTTAAAAAATATTCATCTTTATGGAGGAGCTGTTGAGGATTTTGAGTTAAAAGGCGGAGACCCGTCTTTAAGAGGTCTTGTTGACGTAGCTCCAGGCAATACACTCACAGTTATGAATTGTAATTTTAATGACTATGAGATGACGGGAGAGCGTCGAGTAATAAGCGTTAGAGGCGGAACCCTATACCTCTCGAATTGCCGTTTTGAAAAATGCAGGGTCAAAAATGAGGATGATGCTTATGGAGGGGTTTTGAAAGCTTCTGGCCAAAGCAATGTCACCCTAAATGATTGCATAATTAAAGACTGCTATGCTTGGAGTGTTAATGGCAACGCGCGAGGCGGAGCAATATACTGGGACTGCAGTGTTTCAAAAGATGCTTCCGAAGACGAAACAGCTAAACTTACAATTTCAGGAGGCAAGATCACGGGTTGCTACGCATATTCTCAAAGCGGGAAAGATGCTTTAGGTGACTGCATATATTTAGGCGAAGGTGGAAAGTTTAGTGATAATCTTGAATTTGATCCTGACCATCCCACCAAGATTTCTATCGGTAAAAGCTACGGCAACGCTCGCCACAATTCGTGGATTGGATATGTTGGCCACGCTGGCATATATAAAGAAGGCGTCCCTGTTGACAAATCGACCGATGAAGCTGCTCTAGCCGATAGCACTGGAGTGGCTACGAATAACGCTGTATTTGAGATTGATTGCGGTGGCGCTGTGGATTCGGATGGTGATTTGCCAAACGAAATGCTTTGCATACCTTCGGTTGAGTCTGGTAACTACATCACTAACTATCTTCCGAAGAATTTGAAAAAGGACGAGGCTTTTATCAGTGGTTGGAAATATGGCTCGGAAGGCAATTGGACAGATATTACCGCAAAAACAAAAGTTAAAGACGTTCTTGAAAAAATTGGGAATGGAGAAGGAAAGATTGTCGCTGAATATGCTAAACCTAAAACTGTCGAAATTAATGCCGAAAATAAAGACAAGAGCCCGTATAAACAACTTCAGGAGGCAATATATAACGCCAACGGAACTTGCATCATAGAACTTTCCGAAAGCATTGAAATTACTGATGATGCAAATGATTATCCATCAATATACACGCGCGCTAATACTGATACTGATCATTTTAATTCTTCTAACGTGGTAAAAAATACTTGCTTCAGTGATAATAACGCTAACTTGGCTAAAGAAATAATCATTCGAGGAAAGGAAGGCGCCAATGTTTCGATAACTTTGAAAAACAAGGCAAAAGGGCTGTTTGCTTTGCAGATTGGAGTCTTGACTTTAGAAAATATCACTCTATCATACCAAAATAATGAACCGGACAAAAATCGTTTTGTTGCCATTGGGATGAATTCTATTTTAAACCTAAACAAAGGAGCAAAAATTGAAAATTTTGTTGGATCAACGTCTAGTGCGATATTTTTAAATGAGGCCACAGCTAACATCAATCCGGGAAGCGAAATTTCAAATTGTTCGGCTCAGAAGGGTGGAGGAGCAATATACGCAGGAGATGGCAGTGTTGTAAATATTGGCGGCTCAATTAAAGAATGCTGTGTCAAAGGAAAAGATAATGATTTAAGAGGCGGAGCAATATATGCCCAAAACAGCTCGGTCAACATTATGAACGATTGTTTAATTGAAGGATGTTATTGCTTACATGAAGAAGGAACAGCGCCTACAAAATCGCTGTACGGAGGCGCTGTGTATGCTCAGGAAAGCAAAGTGCATATGTCTGGCGGTTTGATTAGTGGGTGTTATTGCAAATCAGAAACTTCGCTGAAAATGGCTGGAGGAGCAATTTCATTGGCTACACCTGCAATGAACGGTTCACCTGGATCGTTTATCATGACTGGCGGATCGATTGAAAACTGTTTCTGCGAAAGAACTGGTACGGCTCCTGATTCAGTAGGTAGTATGAATTATATTTGTGGTGGAGGAATTGCCTGCCAAGCCCAAAATAGTATGTTTCTCAAGGCTGGAAAAATTGTTGGTTGTTATGTTAAAGCTAAGGATGAAACTGATGATAACTATAAATATACAACTAGCGATAAAAAGGAAGAGCGTATAGTCCACGGTGATGCTGTTTATATTATGCCAAGTAGTTTAGATATGGAATGTTCTATTGCGCCTTCAGGAGCAGATTTGATCATAGGAATTGGCGACGACGCAAATCAAGGTCTTCACAATATAGACGTTAAATATGACGGATATCCGGGAATATATCGTACTCCGTACGGTCTCGACATTCAGTTTTATGTGATTAAAATTAGCGCAGAGGGAGCAAAATATGACGATGGAAGGAGTTGTGATGATAACCTCACGATTCAAATCAAAGACAGCTCTGGCGCCGAAACTTCACCCACGCCCATATACACCTATCTTCCAAAAAACTTGAAAAAAGGTGATGTGTGCGTTAGTGGTTGGAAATATAAGGATCGGGACGGAAACTTTGTTGACATAACAAAACAAACAACAGTTGAAGAAGTTCTTGGCGCTAAAGAGCCGGAGATAAAAGCTGTTTTCTATTCTCTAGTTCAAAAAGTTAACTCCTTCGAAGACGTAAGAGACCTAGTGGATTCACTCCCAAAAAACGGCGAGGCAGAAGCACTTTTCAATAAAAATGCAAATTGGTCAAATGCTGAGGACCCTCCAATTAATATTGACAACGGCAAAAAGCTCACTCTTAGCGGAAATGGCAATACGATCGGAATTGATCCCAATAAAAAACTTTTCAACATAGAAGATGGAAAACTTATATCAAGAGATGTTAAGTTTCAAGGAACTAACGCTCGTGACGGAGAAAAAGAAAGAGAGGATGGAGAAGTAAACGGAGAAGGAATAGAAACAGCGGCCGTCGATATGGCTGGAGGAGGCATAACAGGAGAAGAAGGAATAGCAGAGGAAGAAGATGACGACCAAGGAATTTTAGATGGCGGGGCTGCTAATACGCCAATAGTCCTTTCAGACGGAGCAATTCTTGAAATGCAAGAAGGAGCTGGGTTTGAAGATCTCAAAGCAACGGATCATCCAATTATAATGGCTTCAAACGAGTCAAAAGTTTTTATAAATGGCGGATTAATTAAAAATTGTGAATCCACTTCATATCAAAAAAACGCTAAAGGCGGATTTATTAGGTTAAAGAAGGGCAGCATTTTAAAAATCATCGGAACAAAAATTGAGAATTGTTCTTGCTCTTCAGTCAAAAACGCATATGGTGGATTTGCATATTCAACCAAAGACTCATCAATATTCATTAAAGATTGCGATATTAAAAATTGCTACTGTCGCTCTGATATAAAAGGCGGTGAAAAAGGAAGAGCATATGGAGGCGTTATATATTCGCGCAATTCAAAAATAAACATTGTCAGCGGAATTATTTCTGGCTGCGAAGTTTCGACATATTCACACAAAAAGCTTGATTTAAAAGGCGATGTTATATATTTTAAAGGCAGCGCTGATTATTGCAGAGATTATTGCAGGATTTGCCCCCCAAACGACGCCCTCAAAATAACCATTCCGCTCCACAACAATTCACACAACTCTGATGCAAAAATTTGGGGATATTGGGGAATATATGTATACGACGTTTCGGCGCCAAAATCAAATAGTTCAGACTTTAAATATTATGAGATTCCGATTGATGCTGCTGAAAGCGTTGACAGGGACCATGACAAAAATGCAAATTCTGTGTATGTTGACAAAAACAACCTCGATGAGCCCGTGTTAAAATATTTGCCAACTGATGATAGGGTCCGGCCGTCGGATGGAGCTGTGATTTCAGGTTGGGAAACTGAAGAAGGGATCAGGATCGAAGAAACAACAAAAGTTAGAAATATTTTGCAGTCTAATAGCAATCAAACTAAAAAAGTAAAACCGATTTACAGCAATAACAAATTTCGCGTTTCTCGCTATTTACAATTTCAAAATGCATTTTATAATGCCAGTGGCGATGTGACAATAATTTTAGACAGCGATATTGAAATACTAGACAATGATTATTATCCGTTGATGCCTCAAAACAGCTTTAACTGTTGTTTTGCCGATAACGCTTTAAAAAGCAAGAATATAGTTATTGAGTCTGCTGATGCAAGCAATCCTAAAAAAATAACCAACAAAAAAGAGAATGCGAGACTTTTTTATTTTCAAACTGGCAGCTTAACATTTAAAAACATCATTTTAGACGGAGGGGCAGTTTATAAAAGAGCTCCAAGCGACAAAATAGATTATGGATTTAGCGTAGATGAAGGCTGCACTATGGGTATGGCAGATTTTATGCTGATTTCAGGCGCAAAATTAAATTTGGACAGCGGAGCAGTCATTCAAAATGTCTATCTAATCTCCAACGGTGTTCACGTTTTGAATGCAGAGGCTGGAGCGGAAATAAATCTAAACGATGGCTCTAAAATAGCTGATTGCTGTGTTGATGTAAGCGAGGGCGGTGTTCTGGGCTGCGCAGTATCAAGCTCCGGAAGCACAGTTAACATGAATGGCGGTTTGATCATTGGCTGCGTGATCGATAACCAAAGCATGAATGAAGAAGATTTTGCATATGGCGCAGCGATGTATATTGATGGAGGTTCCTCGCTAAACATTCAAAGTGGAGATATTTTGAGGTGTGGAGTAAATTGCTACTATGATGACGATTGCGCCAAAGGAGATGCAATATACTTTGCAAACCCCAATCCTAAAAAATATAAAGTTGTTGGACCCAATCAAGGTTTTAAAATAGAAATTTCTTTCTTCAACAATGAGCCCCACAACACAAGCGCTCATGTTGTTGGATATAGGGGAATATTTATAGAAAATTGCAACACCAATGCTAATAAATATTGTGAGTTGCGTTTGCACTGCCAAGATGCTGAAGCTTTTCTCGACAAACTCGCCCTCGTCTTTGGCTCCGATTCGAAGTCTGGTTCTGGCTATGGTTATGGTTCTGGCTCTGGTTTTAGCTCTGATTTCGTTCCTAGCTCTGAGTATATATTTAATTACACCCCTGTTGCATATGTTTATGTTGAAACTGAAAAACTAAATGATTCTTTGAAAAAGTATCTTCCATCTTCGATTGGGTCGGATGGAGAGCCAATCGTTAGCTGGCGTTATGATGTGAGTGATAAAAATCTTGATGGAACTTTGGTTGACGATAAAACAATATTAAAAACTGTTCTTAAGGAAAAGCTATATGCGGATTTGTGGTTTGATTGCTATGCGAGGGAAGAACACGTTAATTCATATAAACAGCTTCAAAAGGCAATATATGAAGCAAAAGGCAAAAAAACGATAATTTTGGATAATGATATTATATTTGGAGAGTCTGAAGAATATCCGGACGCAATTGATGTTATAGAAAAGTATGGCACTGACCAGGCATATCCAAATGCAGAACCTGGATGTTGCTTTTCTGATGATAAAGATATTCGTCAAGAAATAACCATTAAATCGGCAGAGGGCAAAATATGCACAATAAAGGATAGAAAGCCTGGCTCGGTTTTGTTTGCAATTCGCAATGGAGCTTTGAAATTGGAAAACATCACAATTGATGGAGGAGCGATTTATGATGAAAGCGGCGAAGCGGCCCCTCTTTGCTCAAGAAGAACAGCTAATTTCATAAACATCTCAAACCATTCACTTCTAACAATAGGTCAAGGAGCAACAATCCAAAATGTCTATAGAAACTGTAAAAATTGCCACGCCATATATCTTCAGGACAAGAGCAGTGTTGTAATAAATGGCGGATTAATCACTGGATGTAAAAACGTAAATTCAAGTTGTGATTATGATAACTATGGAGGAGCAATATGCGCAACCGATATAAGTTCTGTTAGCATGAATAGCGGATGCATAAAAGACTGCGCTGTTATCAACAAAAACCATTCCTGCGGCGGAGCAATATATATTGGTCTTAACGCAAAATTGGTCCTTAAGGGCGGGATCATTTCCGAATGCCTATCATCATTCAAAGGCGATGCGATTTATTTTGCAGGAGTTGATCCTAAAGACTATGATGTCGCTTGGCCCGGCAATGGCTTAACAATAACAATTCCTTTAACCGATGGCAAAAACAGTCGAAATTCTGATGCAAAAATAGTTGGATATCAAGGAATATTTAAAGAAAGCCTCGGCAATAAACCTGCAAAAGCAAGCGATTCCCCATTCTATGAGCTAAATGTTGATTTAAATGGCGGCTCGAGCGCCAATTGCGACTCTTCTCTAAAAGCAATATATATCCGTAAAGATGATGTCAAAAATGTTGATGATGTATATGTTTCAAAATATCTTCCAACTGATTTGAAAAAAGATGGCGTTTCGCTCTCTGGTTGGGAATGTGATGGCATGGAAGTTATCAAAAACGCAACTATATTTGACTTCCTAGAAAATGAAAACAGCACTTCACCTAAAATTTTAAGGGCAAGATATGATAAAGGCGAGGAACATGTTTCAAACTATTGGGAGCTTCAACATGCTATATATCACGCCCAAGGAACAAAGACTGTATTTTTAGATTGTAACATAGATATAAATGATGATATGGATGACGAAACCTTCGAACCCATATATAAAGACGCTGCAAACGTGACTGACTCCCAAGGAAAGAGTCTATATCCAAACGCGCAAAAGGGCTATTGTCTGTCGGATAACAATTTGAGAACCAATAAGCAAATAATAATTAAATCATCCGGAAATAACGTGTTTAGAATAAAAAGCCAGAAAAAATGCTCAGGACTTTTGGCCATTCGAGGCGGAATAATTAAATTTGAAAATGTTATAATTGACGGAGGTGGAGATGATTTTGCCAGAAATATAAGCTTTATAAATGCTTCAAAATACTCAGAAATAGAGTTTGGCCAAGGTGCAACTGTTCAAAACATTAAAGCTTTAGGAAAAGCTTATGTGATATGCCTGGATGGATCTGTCTTGATTTTAAAAGATAATAGCTTCATCACTAACTGCTCTGGGGAGGTTGCAGGCGCAGTATATGCGACTGGTTCAAGCGAAGTGATTTTAAAAGGAGGAAAAATTGTAGGCTGCTCTTCTTTAAAAAATGGCGGCGCGATATGCGTTTTGAATTCGAAACTAAACTTGGAAAGCGGAGAAATATCAGCCTGCTCAGCAAAAGAAAAAGGAGATGCAGTATACTTCAATGGAGATGATAGTGGCTATGATGTTTCTGATCCGGGAAAAGGTCTAGAAATCCACATATCATTAAAAGACAATTCTCACAATTCGGATGCTAAAGTTTTGGGATACTGGGGAATATATAAACAAGGCATCTGGGAAAACGAAACTAAAAATAAGTATAGATACTATGAAATTAAAATTGTTGACGCAGATAACGGCCAACATATAGATTCTATATATATTGATGTCAAAGATGTTCAAAGCAATGGAAGAAACATTAAAATAATGCCATATCTTCAAAAAACTCTGACAAATGAACGCGTTCAATCAGCTAAATGGGCTCATAATGATGGCACAGACGAGAAGGAGGTTGATTCCGAGACCACATTAGCCACAAAACGTGGGCCAATAACTGTAACAATCAAAAAGGTTAAAGCAATAAACTAATCACACGATAAAATATTCATTTGTTTAAATTTTAAAACAGGCTGTCTTGGCTTAATTTCCCAAAAGACGGCCTGTTTTTCATTTTATTTAATATATTGCTTGACATAACAATTATTTATCAATATAATTTCTTATTATAGTTTATTAAAATGTTTATTTTTTGAAAGGAAGTTTTTTTAATGAGCGCTAATATAGGGTTGGCTTTTGAGGGCGTTTTAAAAAGGGAAATTTGCAGCTTAATTTGTTTTTTTATGGTTTTAACAGCAACTTCTCTTTGGAGCGGGTTTAGTTTTTGCGCTTCAGGTTTGGGCGAAAAAACAATTGATGTTTATATATATGATGATTTAAGTAAAACAAAAGACAACATGAATAAAGCCTTAAATGAGTATGATTTAAAGCAGGCTGACGTCATTAACATAATAATAATGGAGAATATTTCAATATGTCCTAACGATCGCATTTTTGGCGTTTTGGGAATGGGAGATGGATGGCTTTTTAATTTCACAAATGGTGAATTTGAGGGAAAAACAATAAATATAAAATCAAACAATAACGAAAAATTTAAAATAATCAATAAAAATGAAATTATGGGCTTTTTAAAAGCAAAAAATTGCACTGTTATTTTGGAAAATATTTCGCTTTATGGGGGCGGAATTTACAAATATGGTCAATTTTCCAAAGACAGCGTCATCAGAAGCCAAAGCTTTATTGAGATCGAACAACTCGGAAAAAAAGCTGTTGCTTTAAATTTAAAAGAAAGCAGCATTAATAATTGCGTTTGTAATGCAGCTTGCGGAGGGGCAATATGCTCAAGGGGAGCGGTCGTCAGTTTGGATAAAAACAGTAATATCACTAATTGTAATGTTTTTGATGATAATGATATTTCTGGCGGGGCAATCGATTTGGTTGGCGGAATGCTTATCATGAGCGGAAAAAGTTTCATTGATGGCTGCCATGTTAGCGCGCAAGAAGATGCGTTTGGCGGAGCAATATCCATGAACAGAGGAACGGTTGTTTTGCGCGGTGGCAGCTATATTACTAACTGTAGTGTTGAAGCTTCTGAACGAGCCTGGGGCGGGGCGATCGCTTTGTCTGGAGGAATTTTGAGTTTAAACGAAAACAGCTATATTTCCAATTGTGTGGTTTCTGCCAATCAGGATGCTTCAGGCGGAGGGATAGATTCCAAAGGCGGAACTGTTAATATGTTTGGCGGCGATATTACCACATGTATTGTAAGTGGTGATGATTCAGCTTTCGGAGGCGGGGTGTGTTTACTGGACGGATGCTTTAATATGATGGGAAAAAGCAGCATTACTGGATGCATGTCTAACTCTGACAGTTGTTCTTTTGGAGGAGGAATACAGGCATTTGGAGGAGAATTAAATCTTAAAAGCGGCAATATTTTAAATTGTTCGGCAAAAAATTGCGGTGATGCTGTTTATTTTGGAGGAACTGGCAAATATAGCGCAACAAAGCCGGGTGGTGATTTAAGAATCAGCATATTATCAAAGGATAATTCTCATAATTCAGACGCCAAAGTTTTAGGATATTGGGGAATATATATGGACGGAATTAAGCCAAAAGAGAATGAAAAAAATTTAAACTACCATGAACTCAAACTGGACACTGCTGGCGTTGGTGATATAAAAAGTTCGTGTTTAAATTTTGTATATATTCCGAAAAAACATGAGGGAAAAGATATTAAAATATTGTCATATCTTCCAAAAAAACTGAAAAAACAGGAGAAATTGCCGATAAAATGGGTCTATAATGATGGTTTGGGCGATAGAGAAATTGATCAAAACACAAGGCTTGCCGTCGAAAAAAATGGAGTTTTTGTTATGATTAATCAAGTCAAAGCCATATATCAAAATGCCGCCTAATATATATAAAATATTTTTAAATTTATGAGTTGACATAATTTGACAATGAATGTTATAATGGGGGCTGATGATTTTAAAACATTTTTTGGAAGAGAGGTTGGCGATTTTTGGAAATGAGTGTGAAAATAGGGTCTAGATCTGGCGTGAAAAAGGGAGTTTGCGGTTTAATTTGCTTTTTGATGATTTTAACGGCTGCTTCTCTTTGGAATATGTTTGGTCTTTGTGCTTTTGGCCTGGGCGAAAAAACGATTGAAGTTCATTTGAGCAATGATTTTAAAAAAGCAAAAGAGAAATTTAATGAAAAGTTGCGCGACGAACCTCTTAAGGAAGCTAGCGTCGTTAACATAATATTAGACCAAGACATTGAGGTAAACCATAACTCTAATTTTTCAAAAATTGCTGGCATGGGAAATGGGTATTTGTTTGACTTTTCAAGTAATAAATTTAAAGATAAGACAATAAATATTACGTCAAGCGGTAAAAATGTCTTTAAAATAAAAAATAAAAACTCAAACATCGGCTTTTTAAACGCAAAGGGTTGCACTGTTAACCTGGAAAATGTTTCAGTTGTTGGAGGGGCGGCCTATAAAGGAGAATATAAAATTCCATGCTCCAGAGTTAGGGTTGATAATGATTGCGTTGCTTTCAACAGAGATTTTATAAATCTTTTTGACAATTGCGTTTTAAATCTAAACAATTCGTCCGAAATAAAAGATGTGTATATACCAAACGCTAAATATCACGTTATAAATTTAAATGACAGTCAAATAAACATGAATGGCGGAGGCGTGAGCGGGTGTCGAATAGAATCTGAATATGGTTGTCCTGCTGGAGGAGCGGTGTATGCTGATAATCAAAGTTCAGTGGTTTTGAATTCCAAAGGATATATTACTAAGTGTAGTTTATACCAGTCTGATTCGGCAAAAGGCGGCGCGGTTTGCCTTGATAATGGAAGCATGTTAGAAATTAAAAGCGGCGGGAGAATTGACAATTGTTGTGTTGCGGCCGACTGGGCAGTTGGAGGAGCAGTATCAGCAGAACGAAACAGCACAGTTATTATGGAAAATGGAAGCTTGATCAATCGCTGCAGCGCGCTCGGCAGGGCTTCTTGCGCAGGAGCTTTGTTTGTTGACGTTGGATCCTGCCTTAACTTAAGAGGAGGCGAAATTTCAGACTGCCAGGCCAAGGAATATGGCGATGCAATTTACTTTGCTGGTAGCGGAGAATTTAAAATAGCTCCTCCGGGCGGTTCGCTGCAAATCAAACTCCCGCAAGGTTTGGATAATTCCCACAATTCGGATATTAGTGCTGTGGGCTATCAGGGAATATATAAATATGGCGCTTCTTTAAAGGTCGACGCTTGCGACGTTTCGTTTTATAAAATTCCGGTTGAATTTAGTTTTAAAACCGAGCTAGTGATCGATAAAAAATTCGCAGATAAATTTATGCTTGACTTCATTGACGGGGATATGAAAAAGGTTGATTTTTCTGGTGTCAAATGGAAATATACTGATATAAGTGGAAATGTTAATGAGATTAATGATCAAACAAAGGTTTCGGATTTTGCTGCTTTGAAGAAGAAGTGATTTAAAATTTTAGGCTCAGAAGCATTAGCAAGTTTGGCTAGTGCTTTTTGTATGTTATAAAAAGTAAATTTTACAGTAAGTATTATTCTGCCGGATTATATTTGTCCCCTTTAATTCTTTTGCTTAAAATATCCACCTCTGGATTAAAAAATTCTTGTTAATTCCGACATCCTCAATCGCGTTAAAAAAACAATGGAGCGAGCAACTTAAACCGCCGACAGCTCACAACGGGCTTTAGTATTAAAATTCCCTCAAGCTCAAGTTCCTTTGAAAGCGTCCGTGATAAGAGGTAGTTAAACGTCCTTGAGCCGCCCTCTCACAACGTACTGTAATATTAAACCTTCCTCAAGCACAGTTCCCTTGAAAGCGTCCGTGATAAGTGGTAGGCCGGGCGTCCTTTAGCTTCCCGCTCACAACGGAATTGAGTATTAAACCTTCCTCAAGCACAGTTCCTTTGAAAGCGTCCGCGATAAGTGGTAGGTTGGGGCGTCCTTGAGGGGGGCGCTCACAACTAACTGTAATATTAAACCTTTCTCAAGCACGGTTCCTTTGAAAGCGTCCGTGACAAGTGGTAGGTTGGCATCCTTGAGCCGCCCGCTCACAACTAATTGTAATATTAAACCTTCCTCAAGCACAGTCCCTTTGAAAGCGTCCGTGATAAGTGGGAGCCAGGCGTCCTTAAGCTGCCAGCTCACAACTAACTGTAATATTAATCCTTATTCAAGCGCAGTCCCTTTGAAAGTATCCGTGATAAGAGGTAGTTAAACGTCCTTGAGCCGCCCTCTCACAACGTACTGTAATATTAAACCTGCTCAAGCACGGTTCCTTTGAAAGTGTCCGTGATAAGTGGTAGACTTACTGTCCTTGAGCTTCCCGCTCACAACGGACTTGATTATTAAACCTCCCTCAAGCACAGTTCCTTTGAAAGCGTCCGTGATAAGTGGTAGGCTAATGTCATCGAGAGCGGTTGTGTTTACAACTAACTGTAATATTAAACCCCCCTCAAGCACAGTTTCTTTGAAAGCGTCCGTGATAAGTGGGAGCCAGGCGTCCTTAAGCTGCCACGCTTTTTGACCTTGGCTTGTCATTGGCACCTTAAAAAACGAGATATTTTAAATTTAGATTGAATTGCATGGTTGAATTGTGAGATGGCAGCGCTTTGTCTGCTTTCGCATTGTTTTTTAGAATGCAATCTATGATATCATAATTTATTAGGAATTTATGCAAAGAGTCGAATATTTTAAGAACGGGGTTACTGGAACAAATATAACCCAACTATAAAAACAAACAAGCGCCAGCTTTCCATTTGAGCTGGAGCTTGTTTTGAATTTAAGCAAAATTTCAAAGCTATTTTGCCTTATTATAAAAAGCTGTGATAAAGATCACGTTTTCCTTTCCGTCATATACAGCGCTCGAAACCAAGTCTTTCCACGTTGGTTCAGTATATTCATTCTCACAGCATGCACCGTATCTCCATTTTATAGAATCAAAACCATGATATGCTTCTCGAGGGAGGTCCAATTTAGCTGAATCATTCAAAGATTTACCTTTTTCATCGGAAGTATAGGATTCATCCTTGTTTTCACCATTAAATATATCAGTTATTGTGTCGTATCTATATTTAATTTTATATGTTTTTGGAGTGTAGACTGCTTTGAATTTTATGACTTCTTTGGTGTTTAAAATTTCTTTCCAATTCTCCTTTGTCATTTTTTCTGATTCAAAATAGCGAGACGGATCATCCTCAAGAACATACTGATCGATCCCTTCTTTTGATTCAAGCTTCCATTTTGAAGATGCGATCTTTGCTAGATCATCCCATGTCGTCTTTGATTCTTTAAAATCCGTCAAATTCGAAAAAGCGTCCTCTAATTGCCAATGCGAAAATTTATATCCGACTTTTTTAGGCGCAGTCACTGCTTTAATATCATCGCCGAATTTAACTTCCTGGGTTGAAATTGACGACCCGCTTGCATCCGTCACGGTTATAGGCTCATTATTTTGATCTAAATATTTTATGGTGTACTGTTTTGGCTCATAATTTAAAAGCAAGGTTACCGTGCTGCCGCCTGCTTTCTTTGTCAATTGATTCCACTTTGTCGGCATGGTTTTAAAGTCATAAGTCTCACCATCATTTTTTAAACATGTAAAATATAAAAACTTATAGCCTACATCCACTGCATCAACAAGATGCTGACCTGGACTCAGCTCAATTTGCGTAAAATCATTATTTATAATGTTTTTAAGATCTGTTTTAACTGTCACATTTGTTTTTGTTCCAATAATCCTATTATCATAAATATATTGAATTGTGTATAATTTAGTATAGTAAACATTCAAAGTTATCTTCCAGTCTTCGGCTTGATTCGTGCTTAAAACTTCGCCACCAACAATATTGTCATCTAATTTAAATTTCCCATTTTGGTCTAGTTTAATATCAACTTCCAGGCCATCACCTCGATCATAGCTAACATTACTAATAACATATCCAGATTTTTGGGGAACAGCTATCTCTTCTCCGAACTTAGTTATGACCTCATCATTCAATTTGACGTTTTCGTTATAGTAATCAATAAAATGAATTCTGCAGGTTTTTA
>CADAPX010000022.1 GCA_902789925.1 Oscillospiraceae bacterium
ATTTTAGGAGATGTTTAAAATGAAAAAGAAAGTTTTAAAAAAAATTATAGTTGCTCTGTGCGCAGCTGCTATGTCAGTTCCGACGGCCGCTTCTGTTGGGGCAATGCATAACGGCGCACCCGATAACGCAAATCATCAACAGCTAAACCCAAATCTTAATCAATTTAGAGTTAACCGGGCACTAGATGAGACGCAATATTTTCTTGACAACATTAACCAACAAACCCTAGACCATGGTTATGACCTCGATGAAGAGTTTATTGCGGCTTCCGAATCATTACAACAACTAAAGGATGCCCTAAACAATATAAATAATGTGGATTTTGAGGCCATGGGCATCGGTTTTGAGGACTCAATCAATTTTGCTTTAGGAAAGTTCAATACCTACATGAGAGATTATGGAAATTGGGGCTCCTTAAATGCAAAAACACTAAAAAAAATTACAAAACTATCTGACGGGATTCAAGGGCTCATTCACGGCGAAGGCGTCGACCTTGACGACTATATTTGGACCCAACCATAATGCCAGCTTTAAATATTAATTTCACAAATTTGTTATTCGAAAATTCATCAAATGATATGCGCAACATCTAGTATTTATGACAAATTATACATATCGCAATTAAAAACCTTTTGAGTTTCTATCCTTTGGACCTCACGTCAGCAATGATGTGTGTTATAATTTCTATATGTAGTATTTAGGCCTAAAACTACAGAAAAATTATTAAAATTTATTTTAGGAGATGTTTAAAATGAAAAAGAAAGTTTTAAAAAAAATTATAGTTGCTCTGTGCGCAGCTGAAGAAAGTTTTAAAAAAAATTATAGTTGCTCTGTGCGCAGCTGCTATGTCAGTTCCGACGGCCGCTTCTGTTGGAGCAATGCATAACGGCGCACCCGATAATGCAAATCATCAACAGCAAAACGGGATTAATGAAATTGAAGTTAACTTTGCTAGAAGTATGATATCAGCCTATTTTGGCCGGATTAACCCAATAACGAAGGATGGTCGTCTTCGTTATAATCTCGATAACGAGGCCATTGAGACTTCTGAATCATTACAACAACTACAGGGCGCCCTAGATAATATAAATAATTTAGACTTAGATGACGAAGACCTTGTTAACCAACTCAGAACTAATTTAAGACATTTCAATCGGTATATGCTACATCATGGAACTGTTGGAAATATTGACAAAGGAATACTAGAAAAAATTAAAGCACAATCTGACACAATTCAGGAAATCATTAACAACAACCTTAACGACGACGATATTTAGCCCTAACTATAATGCCAGCTTTAAATATCAATTTCGAAAATTATACATATCGCAATAAAAAACCTTTTGAGTTTCTATCCTTTGGACCTCAGAAGGTTTTTTAATTTTATTTATCTAAAAACTCACTTAAGCAAAATATTTTCTAGGCGGAAATTTTTGATGCATTAATAAAAAAATTCATATTTGTTAACATTTTATTAATAAAAAATTAACAATTTTATCAAAAAAATGTTATATAATAGCATACGTATTTTTTCTCAAGCAAAAATACAACCTCATCCACGTATAAAAATTTATATATAAAGGGAGATAAAAGCAATGAGAAGAAAATTTTTTAAAAAAATTATCTCAATTTTGTGCGCAGGGGCAATGTCATTTTCTGTGCCTTCTTCGGTTTTTTCAATCAAAACAAACAGCTGCAACGAGGAAATTAAAAAAGCTGTTTTTGAATGCAACGATCGCATAAACACTATCAAACCGCAAATTTCCATATATTTAGAAAAATTAACAGATCAAATGAACAGACTTTCAGATGAAAAAAATTGTGAATATTTTGGAGAAGAATCTGAAAAAATCAGTCAAGTTGCAGTCAAATTATCAAAAATTCAACAATTATTGAAAAAAACAGACAATATCAACTTAAACAGCCCAAGTAAATTCAATATATTCGATTTTAATCAAGAGTTAATGGACCTTGAGGCATATATGGCGCATGAAGCAAATCGAAAAAATATTGATATAGACGAAATAATTGAAATAATTAAAAGAATTGATGTCGATTACTGGAATGCATGCATTCAAAACCAATCAGAAGAAAATAAAATTTTTGACGAATTTAACGAATTTTATAAAAACACTTCATTGTCAAAAGAAATAAACTCAGGCAGCACACTTGAAGAAAAAGTCGAGATTTGTTTAAAAGATCTAGAAAAAAATCCAAATGATCTAAAAAATAATAGCTCACACATAAATTTGCTCAAAGAATATGCAGGAAAATATATTTCAGAATATGAAATCAAAAATTTAAAATTTATTGAAAAAAATTTCAATAGCCCAGACAAATGGAGTTTTGCTTTTGATAAATATCTCGGATCTGAAAAATTTTTTGAACAAGTTATTGGATCTTTTGGCGAAGCTCTCAACGAAATATTTTATAAAAATATCAAAGGGCCAAACCTCTCAACAATTTCAAATCTAGACTGCTTTCTAGAAAGAATTATCGTCACAACATTTAAAGGAACCACAGATCAAACCAGCCAACTTTTCTGTGATGAATATGAGCTTAGTAGATATTTATCATATATTCTAGAATTAAATAACATAATTAATTGTATAAAAGAAAAAACAATAATGACTGAAAAATATGATGAATTTAATTTGAATTGTTCAGCGGTCAAACTTAAAGATCTTGAGCGAGTTTTCGAAAATATATTCAAAGACCTGACCGGAACAAATTGGATAGCCACATTATCAATGACCAACAAAGAAATCGATAATTCCAAAAAAAATAAAAAAATATTGATTAATTCTCAAAAAAAGGCCATAAGCAACAGAGACATTGCAATAATCGATCTTATACACTCAACCTGCTCTCCAATAAATAAAATTATGACCATAGCAGTTAACAATAAATTAAACTCAAAAGAATTAGATTTGGACGAAGAAGAGCGCCATAAAATCAACGATTCATTTGAAAATTTAAAAAATAACATTGAGTATTTATGTAAAAATTTATATATAATAGAACCTGACTCAGGCCGATTGAAGGTAATATATTGTGACGGCGAACATAAATTTGAAAATAACGCTCTTGCTAAACTCAACCTAAAAAATTCTCCCGAGCTTCCAACAATAGTTATACTAGAGAATTTAAACAATCCAATACACGGCCAAATCTCAAATAGCCCTCTGTTTCCAAATAACATAGCTTTTTTAGAGCCACCTATGTCTTTGCAAAACCCATTCAGTTCTCCTCACGCCAGCAGTCATGCTCCTGCTAATAGTCCCATAGACATCCCTCTTGTTATTGACGTGCCCATTGCTAATAATGTCAATGACATAAATAATGTAGTCGATAATGCAGTCCAAAATGCACTCCAAAATGCACTTCAAAATGCATTCCAAAATGCAGTCCAAAATTCAACTCTCAATAATATACAAATTGTGAATTTTAATCAATGATGTAAACGACATTTAAAACAATAATCTATATGCTCTAATTTAAACTTTTATGCCCGCAAATTTACATGCTCCACACAAAAATAAAAGTTCACATTTATTTACATTTTGTTTACAGATAATTAACAACTTTTGCCTGAATATATGCTATAATATATTCAGACATGTCGGAGAAATAAATTATAAAAAATCAAAGGGAGATTGAATATATTATGAAACTAAAAATTTTTAAAAAAATTATTTCCATTTTGTGCGCAGCATGCATATCAACTTCTGTTGCAACTGCCTCTGTTGGAGCGATTAAAACAACAAGTGAAAATCCAGAGTGGAGAAAAAAAATTCATATAATGGATGTCCATTTTACCTTACTGAAAGAATACATTCAAGTTTATCGAGGAAGGTTGGCTGATCCCTCGGTGGGCGACAATTCTCAAGAATCCGTCGAAAAAATATTTAGAGTTTCATTATTACTGGATCGAATTGAAAATATGATTATGAAAATGAAAGATTTAATTGTAAATGATGAAGAAACACTTGATTTAGACGCATTAAAAAAAGATTTTAAAGAATTTGACTTCTATATGAGACATGACGCAATATTAAAAAAAGTTGATCTAGAAACAATCACTGAAAAAATAGTCGGCAGAAAAGACATTATTAGTGAAGACAACGGCATAAATCTGGATTATTGGGAGGATCGTGTTAACGAAGCCATTCAAAACAACAATAATAACGACGATAACAACAATAATAACGACGATAACAACAATAATAACGACGATAACAACAATAATAACAATAACAACAATAACAACAATAATAACAATAATAACAACAATAATAACAATAATAACAACAATGAAAACATTATCATCGACAACAACGACAATAATAACAATAATAACAATAATAACAATAACAACAACAATAACAACAACAATAACAACGATGCTCATGATAATGGATTAATCCAAAATATTTTACAAGCATTTGCAAATCCAAATAGAAGTTTGAACGATAGGCTTGATGATGCTGTTGAAATGATAAATGCCGCTGATTTCCACTCTGCTGCAAAAAAAGCAGAAGTTTGTCTGGAAATTTTAAACCAAATCGAATATAATGAAGATCATTATAAAAAATTTGAAGATATATTGCAAAATTATGTTGATTTATATATAGCGAACTCTTTGAATGACAAATTGCGCTTTATTGATAATTTTTTCTTGAGCAAAAACACATTAATGACCACTTTCGATAAATTTTTTAGAAATGAACCGCTTGTTGTCGTTGTGAGAACAAAAATAATGAAGGAAATAATGAAGCATGCTCTTTCTGAAATTAAATGTGACCAAACTGACAATCCCGGAATTTCCGACGCAGACAAACTAAACCGTTTCATAGATATAACTTTAATGGCGGAGATGTCGAAATCTAAAACTGACCACGAAGAACTCATAGAACTTTTATTGGAAATTTTTAAATTTAAAGGCATGATTGACTATTTACAAACAAGGACAATTGCGTCTGATCGTCCATATAATGAAGATGACCTTAATTTCATTGCCAAGCAACTTCCTGTGTGTGTTGACTCTCTTCAACATTTAATTAGAGAATTGACAAATTGTTACCTTGGAGGATTAAGCGACATTTTGAATTTAAGCGATGTTGACTTTGAAAATAAATATCCAGATGATCCAGATGATCCAGACGACTCAGATGACCCAGATGATCCAGATGATCCATATGACCCAATTAATAAAAGAATAAAGGCTGTTAGAGTCGCAAGAAGATTGGGGCTCCCGATCATCGAAATTATGGAAGCTGCCGTCAACAACAAACTTGGTGAGAACGATGAGAACGATTTAGCTTTGGACGATAACGAAAAACAAAATATTGAAAATATATTTGCAAGATTAAATCAAAATATTCAATTTTTGTGTTCAAGGATTAGAATTAGACAAGATGGTAATAAACTCGAAATGAGGTATCGTCATGAAAATCCTAACAATAATGAAATAGATGAGGACGACGATGCGCAAGAAAACAATGTCAATGTCAATGACAACGGATGGTTCCACGGCTTAAACCAAAATGGCCAAAACAATATGAACAACAACAATGAAAACGTCATCAACATCAACGACAACAACAATGAAAACATCAACATCAACGACAACAACAATGAAAACGTCATCAACATCAACGACAACAATGAAAACATCATCAACATCAACCGCGACAACAACAATGAAAACGTCATCAACATCAACCGCGACAACAACAATGAAAACATCATCATCATCAACCGCGACAACAACAATGAAAACGTCATCAACATCAACCATGACAATGAAAACATCATTAACATCAACCGCGACAACGACAATGAAAACAACGATGAAGATGGTAGACAACTTGCATTCACTCTAGGATATGAAAACGCAATCAGATTTCAAGATAAGGAAGGCTTTGGGGCTGCCGATTTGGATGAACAATATTTTAAAGGATTTGACGAGGGGAAGAATGACATAAAAAATAAAAACCCTAAAGAACTTTTGGAAAGAATATTTAATGGGCAGTATCCGTTTGAAGACAATATTAGCGTTATGTATAAAATTTTGGACTTGAAAAAAAATGACGAATATAAACAAAGGGTTGAAGCCGTTTTAAACGTTTTGAACCGCATTGAGAAAATGCAAGATCGCCTGAGTTTTCAACACGTTTTAACTAGTTTAATGAAATCTTATATAGATATGCATATGGAAAAATTGGACACAGAGATAAAATCAGGCATAAACACTTCACTAAATGTTGAATTGATAAAGCATATTCAATCCCAAAAAGACGTAATCGCAAATGAGGCTGCTAGGGCTATTTTATTCTCCACTCTCCCGAACAGATTCGATTCATTTGATAAATTTGAAGCGTTTGCATATGGGCAAACTGTCCGCCGTTAAATCGGATTTTTTAGGCCATATACTTAATCTTAATAATATATAGAAGTTATATAAATCATTTGTAACTGGCAAAGATTCAACCCTCCTGAGCATATATTTTAGCAAGGCTCGAGAGGGTTTTTCTTTAAATATGTCGACAAAAAAGTTTTTAAAATAAAAAAAGGACCTTGAAAAACAAGATCCAAAGGAGAGTGAATATGGTGAGCCACCGGAGATTCGAACTCCGGACCCTTTGATTAAAAGTCAAATGCTCTGCCAACTGAGCTAGTGGCTCAAAAAGACCAGCGATCCAAGGCCTAGTAAAATTATATCAAACAAAATCACAGTTGTCAAGTAAAATTTTTAAAATTTTTAAAATTTATTTCTGTTAGATCATATTTGCCCAATTAAAACGCTTTCTCAAAAATCCCAGCTCTTTGCTCAAAACCTCCAAAAAAATCGAAATATCCTCAAGCAAATTCTAAAAAATCATGCAAAAAAAGCAAAGCGCCGCCAGCTCCTGGCTAACTGTGATATTAAATCTTTTCAAACCTCTCTTCCTCTTTCCAAATGTCCGCAACAAGCGATAGGCTAAAATCCTCAAGAGGCTGCTCAAGTTTTTTCCGCGCATATCCTTTTCCCTCTTCCTGTTTAATGAAATATCCAAGCATCAATTGACAATATGTGGGCTTTTGCACCACAGTACTTGAAGAAAACCAGATCCTCTTTTTTGTTTGTTTTTTAATTTTGATTTCAAATTTGCTCTTGACAATTTTTAATATGTAAAGTATACTTAGAATAGATGTTTTGTCTCACCTGTTTTTTGGTTTGTTTTTGTTTTGAACATTTGATTTATTTTTATTGGCTAAAATCTTCTTGCTCGGTTGGTGTATGAAGTCGAGCTGTGTTTTATTTAGTTTTTTGCCGTGTCCTTGAATTTTTAAGGATGTGTTTTGTTGTTTTGTCTTGTGGAAATTTAATTGTGATGTGATTTGCTGTTTTTTTGTCATGTCATTGTGAAATTTTTAAACTATTATTTTTTAAATGTTGATTGTTGATTATTTTAGAAAGGAATGTAATTGTGAATCGAGAAAATGAAAAATTAACCAGTGGGCTTAATAAAAATAAAAAAGAGCCCGCTTCGGCCAGTAATCGGCCCAGAAAAGTTTCAAAAACCGCCCAGGTGAAAAAGCCTCAAAAAAAATCGACTGGTTTGAGAAATTTTCGGCGAACTCCTGTTAAAATAGTTCCTCTGGGGGGGCTAAACGAAATCGGGAAAAACATGACCTGCATTGAGTGTGGAAAAGACATGTTTATTGTTGACTGCGGGATGGGCTTTCCAGATTCGGAGATGCTTGGCGTTGATTTGGTCCTGCCAGACTACACTTATGTCGAAAAAAATCTTGACCGGCTTCGCGGCATAGTCATAACCCACGGCCATGAAGACCATATCGGAGGGGTTCCGTTTTTCCTGAAAAAATATAATGTCGCTGTATATGGAACAAGGCTGACAATAGGCCTGATCGAGGAAAAGCTCAAAGAACATGGAATTTTAAAAAATGCTAACCTACACATATCCTCTCCCGGCAAAATGATAAAATTTGGCTGCATGTCTGTCGATATGATATATGTTAATCATTCAATTCCAGACGCTGTTGGCTTAATTATACACACTCCAGCTGGAGTTTTAGTGCATACCGGCGACTTTAAGATTGACTATAATCCAATCGAGGGGGAGATGATCAATCTTGCTCGTTTTGCTGAGCTTGGAAATAAAGGGGTTTTGCTCTTTATGTCTGATTCAACAAACGCTGAGCGACCGGGGTATACTATGCCAGAAAGACAGGTTGGGGAATCTTTTCAGCGATTGTTTAACGAAGCTGGCGACCGCAGGATAATCGTTGCTTCTTTTTCTTCAAACATCCACAGGATCCAGCAAATCATTGACAACGCTGCTAAATATAAACGTCATGTTGCGGTTTCAGGGCGAAGCATGGAAAACGTTGTTGCTAAAGCGGTTGAGCTGGGTTATCTTAAGGTTCCCGCGGGAATATTTGTCTCCATAGATTCAATTTCAAAATATCCAAAAAATAAGCTTATAATCATAACAACCGGAAGCCAGGGCGAGCCGATGAGCGCTTTGTCGAGGATGGCAGGCGGAAACCACAAAAACGTTTCAATAACCAGCGAAGATTTTATAATAATTTCCGCATCACCCATTCCGGGAAATGAAAAGCTTGTGAATAATGTTGTCAATGATCTGA
Source organism: Oscillospiraceae bacterium (assembly GCA_902789925.1). Taxonomy (GTDB): domain Bacteria; phylum Bacillota; class Clostridia; order Oscillospirales; family Ruminococcaceae; genus RUG12519. The sequence continues at coordinate 8,657 of CADAPX010000022.1, forward strand.
TGCGACTTGGAGCAAGGGTTATATACGAAAAAATGTATGAGGTCCACACCTCCGGCCATGCCTGCCAGGATGAGCTAAAACTCATGCTATCGCTGACTAAACCTAAATATTTCATGCCTGTTCACGGCGAATATAAACATTTAAAAGCCCATGCAGAGCTTGCGATTTCGATGGGAATGCCGCCGAAAAACATTGTCATTGGCGACATTGGCCAGATTGTTGAAATCAATTCCCGCGGGATTCATTCTGGGGGAGCGGTCCCGTCTGGTTGCGTTTTTGTTGATGGTTTGGGCGTTGGAGACGTTGGATCAATAGTTTTGCGTGACAGGAAAATATTGTCGCAGGACGGGTTGATGGTTGTTGTTATGGCGATTGAGAAAAATTCCGGAGAGCTTGTCAGCGGGCCCGACTTGGTTTCGAGAGGTTTTGTATATGTTCGAGAATCCGAGAAGCTTCTTGATGAAGCTAAAAAGCTGATTCAGAAAGTTTTTGACAAATGCCTTGAGAAAAAAATCAGCGACTGGGGAATATATAAAGTTCGAATCAAAGACGCCCTTTCAAATTTCATATTCGCTAAAACCAGAAGGTCGCCAATGATTTTGCCAATCATAGTTGAAGTCTAGCAAATATTTTTCATCTGTATATTAATTTTTCAGAAATAATCGAGGGAAAATTGCCTTATGAGAGTTGAAAATAGTTGCCAAACAAATGGACATTTTTCATTCAAATTTTTCTTAAAAACCAAATGGTGTTTGCTGTTGTTTATTGGTTTTTTAGTTGCTGGTTGCGCATTTTTAGCTTTTTACGACCAATTTGTTTTCTTTGTCTTTTTGCCAGTTTCAATTTTTTTGACTGTTTACGCCGTTGTTGTTCTGATAAATTATGACAAAGAGCAAAATATTTTGATTTCGAGGTTGCTTGGCGAATTTGTGACCGACAGCGAGTGTGATTTTCGAGATTTCCCCATTCCGGTTTTGGCCTGCTCCCATGACGGCATTGTTTTGTGGATTAATGATTGTTTTGATAAAAATATAAATAAAAACAATAAATATCATCGGGGACTGAATTTTTTAGATGTCATTAAAGAGCCCCTGGATGATTTTTGCAGTCGAAGCGGAGTTCAGGTTCGCCTGAGCGACAGAGATTTCAAGGTCCACGCAACCTGTTCGAAAAAATCAGGAATATATATATTATATTTCGAAGAAAACACAAATTTTGTTTTTTTTGCCCGGGAATATCGACAATCTCGGCCGGCGGTTATGTATATTAAAATTGACAACTATGATGAATTTTTAGCGGGAAAAAAGGAGAGCGAAAAATCAAACGTCATAGGCAAAGATGATGATATAATTGAAAAATTTATTGACGAATCAAGAGGGTTCATCCAAAAAATTGAGGACTATGAATTTTTAGTTGTTGTTGAGCAAAGAGACTTGGAGCGGATGGTTTCTGGAAAATTCGAAATTTTAAAAAGCGTTAAAGACGTGACTTTTAATGGAAAGGGCTCTCTGACGCTTTCTGTTGGGGTTTCTTCGATTGGAGAGACTTTTGGCCAAAATCAAAAATTTGCAAAGCAAGCCCTTGACATGGCTTTGGGAAGAGGGGGAGATCAAGTTGCTCTAAAAAACGCAACGTCTTTCGAGTTTTTTGGCGGAAATTCGAAAGACGTTGAAAAGCGAACGCGCGTTAAGGCAAGAATCGTTGCAAACGCTTTGCTTGAGCTTGTTGGGGAGTCGGATAATGTGATAATAATGGGCCACAAATTCAGCGATCTAGACAGCCTTGGCTCGGCAATTGGCCTTGCGTCTGCGGTTCGGAAATTTAATAAAGAGAGTTTTGTTGCGATTGATCCTGATAAAAATCTTGTTTCTGGGCTGCTTAAAAAAATAAAAGAGTCGGATCTTGCGGATGTTGTCGTTGATGTTGACGACGCTTTGGATTTAATATATAAAAAAACACTCCTCGTCATAGTTGACACACATAATCCTGACTTTGTTGAATCTAAAGAGATTTATAAACGCTGCAACCAGGTTGTCGTTATTGACCATCACAGAAAGATGGTCAACTATATAAACGACGCTGTTATTTTCTACCACGAACCGTATGCATCTTCAACATCTGAGCTTGTTTGCGAGCTTATACAGTATTTTGGAGACGAATGCGTTTTAGGGAGCGTTGAGGCGGAGGCTATGCTGTCGGGAATCATGCTCGACACTAAAAATTTTGTCCTTAAAGTTGGAGTCAGGACTTTTGAGGCTGCTGCATATTTAAAAAGCCTCGGAGCAGACACGGTTTCTGTCAGGAAGCTGTTTTCAAACACAATAGAGTCATATCAAAAGCGGGTTCGGATTGTTTCAAATGCGGAGATTTATAGAGGCTGCGCAATAGCAATCAGCGAGTTCAAAACCCAAGATATGCGAACGGTTTCTCCCCAGGCGGCGGACGAATTGCTTGAAATTTCCGGCGTTGAAGCTTCTTTTGTTATATATCAAATCGGATCAATTATTAACATCACAGCCAGATCCTTGGGAAATTTTAACGTTCAAGTGATAATGGAGCGCCTCGGAGGGGGAGGCCATCAATCTCAAGCGGCGTGTCAGATAAAAGACTCAAACGTTGAATCAACACGACAGATGCTTTTGCAGGCGATTGACGAAAACGGTTTGGGCCAGTAAATATATAAAAAAATTTTTGGAAGGAGAGAACATACATAATGAAAGTTTATTTGTTGCAAGACGTTAAAGGGAAGGGAAAAAAGGGTGATGTTGTTAATGTGAGTGATGGATATGCCAGAAATTTTTTGTTTCCTAAAAAGGTTGCAATTGAAGCAAACGCCAGCGTTTTGTCTGAAAAAAAGTCTAAAGATGAAGCCAGAGCATATCACAAAGAGCAGGAATTTCTGGCTGCAAAAAGAATCGCAAAGCATTTGGAGGGAAAATCCATTGAGCTTGAAGTTAAATCTGGAGCTGATGGAAAAATTTTTGGCGCAGTCACCTCTAAAGAAATCGCCGGGGCGGTTCGAGTCAAATACAGCGTTGACGTTGACAGGAGAAAAATTGAAATGCCAGAGGTGAAATCTTTTGGAAATTTTGAGTTTAAGGTCAAAATCATGGCTGGCGTTGTCGCTAAAATGAAGCTGTTGGTGTCTGAAAAATGAGAAAATTTTCAATTTGTGTCATAAATTTTTCGGAGGTTTGGTTTGAAGGAAAGTTTTGATTATGAACAATTGCCATATTCTCTAGAAGCTGAGCAGAGCGTTTTAGGATCGCTTTTAATCGACCCTGGCTGCATATCCGAATCTTTTTCATATATTTCCCCGGCAAGTTTTTATAGCGAGCGCCACCAAAAGATTTTTTCAGTTTTTTTAAAGCTATTCACATCTGGTCTGCCGATTGATTTCATAACAGTTTTAAATGCTTGTATGCGTGATAATATTTTTGATTCTGAGCAAAGTGGTAAAATATATTTAACCCAGCTTATGGACATGGTCCCCTCGATCGCAAATTTTTTGAGCTATTGTAAAATAGTCAAAGAAAAGTTTTATCTTCGAAGTTTGATCAGGGCAGCCAGAAACATTGTTGACCTAGCAACCAGGGCTGAGTCGGATGCTGAAACGATTTTGGACTTGGCAGAGCAGCAGATATTTGATATTCGACAGGAGGACAGGGTTAACTCAAACCTTGTTCCAATAGCCGAGGTCATTAACCAGGTATTTGATCATCTAGACAAGCTTTTAAGCGGAGAAGAGCAAGCGGGACTTTCTTCGGGATATTTGGCTCTGGATAAATTGCTTTCTGGCCTAAATCCCTCAGATTTAATAATTTTAGCAGCAAGGCCAGCCATGGGAAAGACAAGTTTTGCGTTAAATATCGCGTCTCGAGTTGCAAAGCAGAGCAAAAAACAGGTTGTTATCTTTTCACTTGAAATGTCAAGGCAGCAGTTGGTTGAGAGGATGCTTTCAAGCGAATGTTCCATACTTTCAACAAAGCTTCATTCAGGCAATATTGACCCTGATGAGTGGCCTATTTTGGCTGCCGGGGCGCAGGAACTTGGTGAATGTCAAATATTTTTTGATGACACTCCAAACCTTGGGACAGCGGAAATGAAAGCAAAATTAAGAAGACTTTCAAACTTGGGCTTGGTTATCATCGACTATTTGCAGCTTATGTCAACCGGGCGCAGGGATGCAAACAGGGTTCAAGAAATATCCGAAATAACAAGGATGCTCAAAATAATGGCAAAGGAGCTAAGTGTCCCGGTTATTTCGCTGTCACAGTTGGCTCGTGGGCCGGAAGCGCGCCAGGATCATCGCCCGATTTTGTCAGATCTTCGCGAATCTGGATCGATTGAGCAAGACGCTGACATAGTTATGTTTTTATATAGAGATGAATACTATAATCCTAAAATGGAAAAACCGGAAGTTGCTGAGTGTATTGTTGCTAAAAATCGTCATGGCGAAACGGGAACAATTGAGCTTGGCTGGGATGGAAAATTCACAAGATTTATCGGATTGGACAGATATCACAATGAGTAATATGGTTGAGAAGGTTTCGTCATTTTTTGACTATTCGGAGCAGATTGTTGTTGGAGTTTCTGGCGGAGCGGATTCGATGGCTCTTTTGCATTGCCTATATATTTCAGACAAAAATTTTCAGTTGATTGCTGCGCACCTGAATCACAACCTTCGTGGAAAAGAGAGCGATGAGGATCAGGAATTTGTTAAAAGCTTTTGTTTCAGGCGGGGGATACGGTTTGTTTTAAAAAGCGTTTATATATCGGAAATTGCGAGGCGCGAAGGAATTTCGGTTGAGCTTTGCGGAAGAAATGAGCGGTATAGATTTTTTGAACAATTTGGCTGCCGCATAGCCACAGCACACACTTTGTCAGACCGAGTTGAAACAATGCTTCTAAATATTTCAAGGGGGGCGGGGCTTAAAGGGATTTGCTCAATTCCAAGGCTTCGGGGGAAGATTGTTCGGCCGCTTTTATCTTTCTCGCGAGACGAAATTGAATCCTATTGCCGCAAAAACTCCATAAAATATCGAAACGATTCAACCAATTTCAGTGATGAATATACACGAAATAAAATACGCCACCATATTATTCCCGAATTTAAGCGCCTTAACAGTTGCTTTGAAAAACACGCTTTGAATATGTTTGACTGTTTGGAAAAAGACGAAAAATATTTGAGCCAAGTCGCAAAAGCTGAGTTTGATCGGGCTTTTGTTGAGGGCGGCCTGAAACTATCATATATAAATAAACTTGATTATTCGATCAAAATCAGGGTTTTGAGCTTGCTTTTAAAAGGCCGTGATATTTTTGTGACAAATGAGATGCTAGTTCGAATTTTAAATATTTGCGAAAAGCAAGTTGGCCAAGAGAGCCTGCCTAAAAAAAATATGGCAGTTGTTCGCAGGGGTATACTGTTTATTGAAAAAATTTTTAACCTTGAGCCTTTTGACGTGGTTTTGCCAAAAAAAACAGAATTTTTATACAAAAATTTGCGAATAATTCGCTGCAATATCAAGCAATGTGACTGTTTTTCTCAAAAAACAAAATATTTGTTTCTTTTTAAAGCAGATTGTGATAAAATAGTAGGGGATGTTCACGTTCGAAGCAGGCGCGAAGGAGATCGGATAAAGCTTCCTAAAAGGCCAACCAAAAAATTAAAGTCGCTTCTTCAGGAAAAAAGGGCGTCTTCTTTTAAGCGAAGTCAAGTTGTTGTTTTGGCGGACGATAATGGGCCTTTTTGGGCTCGTGGCTTTGGGCTTGACTCGAGGGCTCTTTTAGATAAAAATTCGAAAAATGTTTTATTAATATTTGAACTTTTTAGTTTTTGATGTTATAATATGACGGTGATGGTTTGTTGTTTTAATTTTATTGAAGTTGAGGGGGACTAGGTTTTGAATGAAAAACGAGGAAATGGCGGGCTGATTTTCCCGGTTATTGCTGTTTTAGTTATCATTTCTATGGGCTTTTTTATGTGGAATCGCTCAAACGGATTGGAAAATAATCCAAAATATTATGAAATAATCAACCTATATCAACAGGATCAAATCGAAGAATCAACCTTTGAATTCACAACCGGAAATTTAGAATATGCTCTAAAGGAAGAGCCAACTAAAAAGCATTCCTATAGGGTTCCGAATGTTAAAATTTTTGTTAAAGCTATTGACAAAATAATATTTGAAAAATATGAGGGTGATCTGGAAAATTCTAAAAAAATTATAAATTATGTTCACGGGCCAGACTATTCATGGATCAACTCTGTTATTCCTCTTGTTTTACTAATTTTGATGATTGGCGGGCTTTTGTTGTTTATGTTCAAATTTTCGGGAGCTGATATTGGGAAAATTGGTAAATTCACCAAGAATAATTTCAAATACTGCGCAGAAAAAGGACGAAAAACGACGTTTGATCAAGTTGCGGGAGCTGACGAAGAAAAAGAAGAGCTGACTGAAATAGTCGAATTTTTAAAAAATCCCAAAAAATTCAGAGACATAGGCGCTCGAGTTCCAAAGGGAGTTTTGATGATTGGCCCCCCTGGAACGGGAAAAACTTTGCTTGCAAGGGCTGTTGCTGGAGAGGCAAACGTTCCGTTTTTTTCAATTTCAGGTTCGGATTTTGTTGAAATGTATGTTGGACTTGGAGCGTCAAGAGTTCGTGATCTGTTTGAGCAGGCTAAGAAAAGCTCTCCCGCAATAATTTTCATTGACGAGATAGATGCTGTTGGGCGAAACCGCGGAAACAATTTCGTTGGAGGCCATGATGAGCGTGAGCAAACGTTGAATCAACTGCTTGTTGAGATGGACGGATTTGGAGAAAACGAGGGAATAATAATCATTGCTGCAACAAACAGGAAAGACATTTTAGACCCTGCTTTGCTTCGTTCGGGGCGTTTTGACAGGCAGGTTGTTGTTGGATATCCCGACATTAAAGGCAGGGAAGAGATTCTGCGGATTCATTCCAAGAATAAACCGCTTGGATTTGACGTTGATTTGTCGGTTGTTGCTAGGTCGACAGCTGGTTTCACAGGAGCAGATTTGGAGAGCTTGATGAATGAATCTGCTTTGCTGGCCGCTAAAAAGGGGCATAAGGCCATAACCTTTGCAGACATTCAAAAGTCAACAATCAAAGTCATTGTGGGATCTGAGAAAAAGTCTAGAATAA
>CADAPX010000023.1:0-25808 GCA_902789925.1 Oscillospiraceae bacterium
CTTGTTTGCATATTTTTGAGAGGTATACGGCGTCTGAAATAGCGGTTCTTCCCCCTCCAACCACTGCGACAACTTTGCCCTCAAAAAATCTCCCATCACACGTTGCGCAGTATGAAACTCCCCTGCCCTGAAAAGCTTTTTCTCCGCAAATGTCCAACTTTTTCCTGCTAGCTCCAGTTGCGATAATGGCTGCTTTTGCGCCATATTCGGCATTGTTTGTTTTGAAAATTTTTGTGCTACCCGCTAAATCCATAGAAAGTATTTGTTGAAATTGTATATTTGCTCCCAAACGAGTGGCTTGTTTTTGTAGGTTTTCAACTAAACTCATGCCGTCAATTTCTAAAAATCCTGGGTAGTTTATTATTTTAGGTGTGTTTATTATTTGACCGCCGCAAACCTGATTTTCTATACACAAAACGTTTAATCCAGAACAGGCAGCGTATATACAAGCGCTTAAGCCCGCGATTCCCCCTCCAACAACAATTAAGTCGCAATCCATAGCAAAACATCTCCATTTCTTCTTAATTAATTCATTTTGCATCTAAAAACATTGTAACAAATATTTTACATATATTCAACCATTCAACTTTAGTTTTATTGTTCTAATTAAAAATATTCAAATTAGGAAGTGAAATCATGACTAAAAAAGAAAAAGTTCGAACAATAATTGATCGACTCAAAGCCAGATATCCAAACGCTTTGTGTTCTTTGCAGTATGACGAACCATATAAATTATTGATTGCCACCCGCCTAGCCGCCCAGTGCACAGACGCTAGAGTTAACACAGTCACCAAAACTCTTTTCGAAAAATATCCAAATATTGAAAAATTAGCAAGTGCAGACCAAAATTATATAATAGAAATCGTCAAACCTTGCGGCCTCGGAAACACAAAAGGCAGGGATATAGTTAAAATTTGCCAGAAATTGATCGAAAAATTCAACGGAAAAGTTCCAGATAATATGAAGGATTTGCTCTCGCTTCCCGGGGTTGGCCGAAAAACTGCAAATTTGATTTTGGGGGATATATATAAAAAACCAGCCATCGTCACCGACACGCATTTGATCAGAATTTCCAACAGATTAGGCCTTGTTAATGAAAAAAATCCAACAAAAGTCGAATATTTGCTTATAAAAATTGTTCCGCCGGAAGAAAGCTCGGATTTTTGCCATCGGGTCGTCATCTTTGGACGGGAAGTTTGCAAAGCCAGAAAGCCGGATTGCAAAAATTGTGAACTGATCGATTTATGCGAAAACTATATCATATAAAGTTGCACAAACCATAATATTTTTGCATAAACATTTATTATGGGTGGTGGTGTTTTTTTGACTGTTTTCAAAAAAAAGAAAAAGAAATTATCACACAAGCTTATAATATTTGGCATATTGACTTTAATTTTTGTCATTTTTCTTGATTTTCACGCAAGGCCAACCATAATCAATATGTGTAAATATCATTTAGATCAATTTGCATCAACAAAAATAAGTGAAGCAATAACAAAATCTATAGAAGAATTAGACTATAATTATAACGATTATATAAAAATCGAAACCACAGATAGTGGTAAAATCCTGGCCATACATACCAATGCAAGACAAATAACGACAATACACAACAATATAATGGACAAAATTGGACGCGCTCTGGAAAAATTCAACTCCGAGAAAATAGACATACACATAGGGTCGCTGTCTGGAGTTGTTTGGTTGTCTGGTTTTGGGCCAATTGTTTCAATAAAAGTCACTCCAAAGGGAAAGGCGAGCTCGGAAATAATCAGCAATTTGGAAGAAGCCGGGATCAATCAAACGCTCCATCAAATTCGCATAAAAATCACCGCAACAATAGCCGGCTTCATCCCTGGCTACTCAACTGAAATACAAACAAAGTCTGAATATATACTGGCTGAGTCTTTAATTGTTGGCTCTGTTCCAAATTATTATACAAAAATCATATCTAGCGCAAACGAAAATTTGTCAGATATGCACAAATGCCCTGAAAAAATTTCTGACAGTTCACAACAATAATTGAACTCGAAAATTTTAGATTCGCAAAAACTATTTTAGTCTAACGATTGTCACGCCATCCTCCCCTTCCCCAAAAACGCCCAACCTTTTTTCGCAAACATTAGGATGATTTTTAAGGTGACTGTTGACAGATTTTCTCAAAGTCCCAGTTCCTTTGCCATGAATAATGGTTATGTTTTCTATGTTTGACAGGACACACTGGTCGATAAATCGGTCTAAATATGTGAGCGCTTCTTCAACATTTTGCCCTCGCAAGTCAATTTCTGTTGCTGCTTTTCGTGCAGATTTGCTAACGAGTGATTTTTTTAATTTTGAAATTTTCTTTTTATTTTCTGTTTTTTTCATCAGACGCAGGTTTTTTAGCTCAACCCTCATATTTATTTGACCCATCCTGACAAGAACTTTTCCGCTTCGATCCGGCTCGCTCAGGACTTCCCCGGTCTTATCTATATCATAAATTAGTACATTATCACCTATTTTCAAATTTCTAGGCAGCAAATATTGTTCATTTTGCCGAATAATCACAGGATTTGCTTTTTCATATAAATTGTCAACTGAATTTTTTATGACTGAATTTGTGATATTAATCAATTGATCTATATTTTTTTTATCTTGTCGCTTTTTTATCTCTTTGAGTTGATTCAAAATTCGATTTGACTCGGCCCGAACGCCGTCAACAATATATCTGGCTTTTTCCTGCGCTTTGTCTAGATCACGATTGATTTTTTTGGACAGGTTCTCCCTTTCGATATCCATTTCGCGTTTTAGTTTTTCTATTCTATCCATCTCTTGATTTTGAATTTGCAACTTTTTTTCATACTCTTTACGCAAAATTTCGAATTTGTTCACAATTTTTATAAAGTCACTTTTTTGGCTGGATAATAATCCCCGCGCTCTGTGTATTAAATTTGGATCCAGACCCATTTTTTGAGATATAGCAAACGCATTTGACTGCCCCGGAACCCCGATCATCAGGTTATATGTCGGCGCTAAATGCTTTATGTCGAATTCAAAGCAAGCGTTTTCAACATCATCTTTTTCTAGAGCATACATTTTTAGTTCTGTGTAGTGAGTTGTTGCGATGAGACGGGCGTTTTTTGCGGATATGTTTTCAACAATTGCAACCGCCAAAGCTGCCCCCTCCTCAGGATCGGTTCCAGAGCCAAGTTCGTCTATCAAAACAAGCGATCTGTCGTCAACATCTTGCAAAATTGAAACGATGTTTGTCATGTGTGAAGAAAATGTGGATAGGGAGTTTTCTATGCTTTGTCCATCGCCTATGTCGACTAATATATGACTGAAGACAGATATTTTACTCCCCTCGGAAACAGGGATCAAAAGTCCAGACATAACCATCAAAGTCAAAAGTCCAACGGTCTTTAAAGCAACCGTTTTGCCGCCAGTGTTCGGCCCTGTTATTATTAAACTCTTAAATTTTTTACCCAGTTCAATATTTATCGGAACAACCAATTTTTTATCTATAAGAGGATGTCGTGCGTTTTTTAAATATATTTGACCATCATCAACTATTTCCGGCATAGTTGCGTTTATTTCGATTGAGAACTTTGCTTTAGAAAATATTAGATCTAGTCGTAAAATGTTGTTATAATTTTGTTTTATTGCTTCTGAAAAATCCAAACATTTTGAAGTCAGGTCTGCCAAAATTCGGCTAATTTCCTCTTTTTCCCTGGCCAAAATCACTCTCAGCTCATTGTTAGCGCTAACGACATTTGAAGGCTCAATAAAAACTGTCGATCCGCTTGAAGAAACGTCGTGAATCAAGCCGGGAATTTCATTTTTATATTCAATTTTAACCGGAACAACATATCTGTTATCACGCATCGTGATTATGTTGTCCTGCAAATATTTTTGCGAAGAGCCTTTGGTTAGGCCCTCAAGGATATCCCTGATTTTTTGCTGCTGCTTTCGAAAAGAGTTTCTCAACGCTTTAAGCTTGGAACTCGCATCATCCGAAATTGTTTCATCAGACAAAATGCTTTTGAAAATTAACCTCTCCAGCTCATCATTAAGCGTCAAATTTTCTATATAATCATTTAAATATTTAAGTCCATTTGGGCTTTTTTTGAAAAAAGTCTTAAAAAATCGCGACTGACGAAAAACACGCTCAACATTCAACAGTTCGTGTAAATTCATTGATATTCCAGCAGCGGCTCGATTTAAACTTTCAAGCGGACTAAAAATCGCAATAAATTCTGGATTTCCAAATCGACACATCATAACAAAAGCCTCGTCCGTCTGCCCAACAAGTCGCTTAACATCAGTTAAATTTGAAGACGGTTTTAAATTTTTGACAAGTTGCTTTGTTTCATCACAGTGAGCAAATTCAGAAATCATTCTAAAAATTTTATCTAGTTCTAACATTTTACAATATTTTTTAAAATTTTTCATTATGCTTCACCTAAATTCTTCATTAAATTGGTGATAAATTTTTAAAGTTGAAAGTTCTTTTTCAGTGAAAATCAAGACGGCTTTTTCTGTTAAACTTGAAAGATATTCTAATTGATCACGATTAATCTTAAATTTAAAAATATCTTTGTCATCTTTATATATAATATACCGCATGGCATATAAAACAGGCTTGGTTAATTTGAATATATCATACTTTTGGTTAATATTTTTCAAACAGTCCGAACATATCAACTCGCCTCGAAAAGGAACATAAAACATCGTTTCTTTTTCATAGTTGCAACAAATTTTACACCCAACCAAATTGGGCATATATCCAGACAAAGACAAAAGCCTAAGCTCAAAAACACATTTTATAAAATCATGACTATATCTGTTTTTTTCTAGAAGCCACAAAGAATTTAGCAACAAGTTTAAATGTCGAAGAGCTCGTTGTTTGGATGGGACAAACAAATATGTAAGTTCACAAAAATATTGCGCAAGTGCTAATTTTTCCGGACAGTATCTTAAATTAAAAAACGATTCTATTGTTTCAGCCGAATCTATAATATATCCATGATTTCCGTCAAATATATCAAAATAATAATAACCTAAAACATTAATATTTCTACTAATATTTTTGTTCATTTTGCCGAAAATTCGAAGTTTAGCGTCGATGATTCCTTTTTGCGAGGTCAATAAAGTCAAATATTTTTGTTCACCTATAGATTTTTTTTGCTTTAGAACTATCCCTGCAATTTTTAAATTCATCTCTTTTCTCCCGTCTCTTTTTAGAATAACGTAAATAATCCTCTATTCGCCCGGTTTTTTCGAAAATTTTCCACTCCCTATCTTCCCTCTCCAAAGCCCATCTCTCCTTTAAAAATATTATTAACAAGAGATGAGTTTTTTATACTCAAAAAGATGTAATGTGAATATTGAATTTAAACCGCGATTCAATTATTGGCGTTTAATCCTAAAATTTTCAAATAGTTGTCTTTATTTTTCCAATCATCCTTAACTTTAACCCAGCATTTCAAATTTACCCGACATTTAAAGAAATTTTCCATATCTAGTCTCGCTTCGGTTGCAATTTTTTTGAGCATTTTCCCATTTTTTCCAATTATCATGCCTTTATGATTTGGCCTTAAACAATATATTAAACAGTCTATGTCTAAAATATTACCCTTCTCTCTAATTTTTTCAGTCAAGACCGCTGTCCCGTGGGGAATTTCTTCGTGCATATTTGTCAGCAATTTTTCTCGCAAAATTTCCGCAGCAATAAAACTCTCAGACCGATCCGTGACCATGTCATCAGGAAAAAAATGATCGCTATAAATCAAATATTTTCGAATTTCTTGCATCAAATCTTCAAGGCCATCTTTAAACAAAACTGATATCAAAAAAGTTGATTTGAATTCATATATATTGTTATATTTTGAAATAATATCCATTAATTTGCTTTTATTTGAAATCAAGTCTATTTTATTTATCACTAAAATCACAGGTATTTGACTATGTTGAAAATTACTGATAAAATGAGTTTCCGCTTTAGATATTTTATCATTCGGTTCAACAACCATCACTATTAAGTCAACCGAACTAACGCTGTCTTTAACAGTTAAACCAGGAGTGTCTAAAAAAACATACTGTTCGAGATTTTTAGTTAAAACACCGAAAATTCTATTCCTCGTTGTTTGAGGCTTTTTTGAGACTATTGTTATTTTTTTTCCAACCAAAGCATTAATCAGCGAAGACTTTCCAACATTTGGCTTTCCAACAACAGCAACAAAAACAGTTTTACTATTTTCCATAAACATCACGCTCTATTAAAAATATATTACTAAATATTATTTTTCTTTTCGGGTTTATATATTTTCACCTTGCCAATCTTCTCTGATTTTTTCGGCAGTTTGATCTTAAAGCCTTTAAAAACAAAAACCAACCCGCCAAAAATGGAAGCAAAAAACAAAACAATTAACAAAGGACTGCTGAATATTTTCGAAAAAGCCAAAAATATTCGTTCGGTTTGTAAAAATATGCACAATCCAACAACAACAGAAACAAAAGCTGCAACCAAAACCGCGCCTGCGGAAACGTCTTTAGCGATCCTGGCCAAAGTGTGATATGTTGGGGAGCCCAAGTTAACAAGCGTCTCTATGGACGTGTTTATCATTTCACACACCAAAACCAAGCCTATTGTAAAAAATAGCAATCCATACTCTATTCTGCTGAGTTCGCATATCGTCGAAAATAACAAAACATTCGCAGCAACAGCAATATGCACCCTCATATTTCGCTCATTACCCACACAATATAAAACTCCTCGAATTGCGTAGACAAAGCTTTTTTTCAAACTGCGAAACTCACTCCAACTAATCTTCATGATTAAACGTTGCATATGTGACGCTGCGGTTTAGGCCAATTTGGCTCAAAATCATTTCTTCCTTTTCTCGCATACGAACCTCCTCCAATCCGCCATTTTCGTGATTATAGTTCAGTAGATGCAGCATAGAATGAACCGCCAAATATGCCAATTCTCGCTGCAAAGAGTGGCTATTTTCTCGAGCTTGTTCAACAGCTTTTTCAAAAGAAATCACAATATCTCCAAGGATCGCCACTCCATCTCCACTATATGTATAATTTTTTCCGTCATATGTTGGAAATGAGAGAACATCTGTTGCGGTGTCTTTTTGTCTATATTTGAAATTTAAATCTCGCATTTGTCTATTATCTATGAAAAAAACGCTTATTTCAGCATCGTCTCTAAAATTTTCTATTTGTAAAACGGCCCTGCAAGAACGCTTTATTAAAAATCTAACACCACTCGGTATTTTACAAACATCTTGATTATTTTTGATTAAAACCTTAACTTTTCCCAATTTCGCTTCCTCACTTTTTTGCTATATATTATTTTCAAATATCAACATTTATTTTATAGAGAATCGTAATTATTATACGCTTCGATAATATCTTTAACTAATTTATGTCTAACAACATCTCTTTTGTCAAATCTAACAAATTCAATGCCATCTATCCCTTTCAAAATTTTACTCGCCTCAACTAGGCCGGATTTTTTATTTTTGGGCAAATCAATTTGCGTAATATCGCCGGTGATAACGACTCTCGAGCCGAATCCAATCCTGGTTAAAAACATCTTCATTTGCTCGGGTGTTGTGTTTTGGGCTTCATCCAAAATTATAAAACTGTTATTTAAAGTTCGTCCACGCATATACGCTAAAGGGGCGATTTCTATGTTTTTTTGCTGCATATTCTTGCTAAAACCGTTCATTCCGACTATATCAAACAACGCGTCGTAAAGCGGCCTGAGATATGGATCAATCTTGCTTTGCAAATCCCCTGGCAAAAAACCCAAACTCTCCCCAACTTCAACAGCGGGCCTGGTCAAAACAATCCTGTCAACACAGCGAAATTTCAAAGCCTTGGCCGCCAGCGCAACGGAAATGTATGTCTTTCCTGTCCCTGCAGGCCCAATTCCAAACGTCACAACATTATTTTCTATCGAATCAATATACTTTTTTTGAGCAGCCGTTTTTGCAACTATCGAACGTCCATTTTCAGCTATGAAAACGCACTCGTTGAAGGGCTTTTCAATCATATCTGATTTTTTACTTTTAACTTGAGATATAATATATAATATCTTTTGATCATCTAAAATTTCTTGATTTTTAAGGCAATATATCATAGCATCGATAATTTTTTTAACAGAAGAAACATCTTCGGGTTCGCCATATATTTTCACACTGCTTCCCCTATTAATTATTTTAACATCGAAATTTTTTTGAATTAACTTAATATTATTATCAAAACTACCAAACAAATCAAAAATATTTTGAATTTCATCTGCATTGATAGATTGCTCACACATATAAATTAATATTCCTCCAATTATCAAATTTAAGACAATATTAATAAAAAAACGAAAAACATCCTCCTGCCAAACCAGCCAAGAGTATTATATCACAAAATCTCAAAAAATAAAACTTTTTTGCATATAATTGTGGAAATTGCACAAAAAATTATTGCATTTGGATCGGATGTTTTTCATCTATTCTTTGCTCAACATTGAGTTTTGCCTTTAAAATAAGCTCAGAATCGCTTTCTTCAAAGATATAGCTTCGACTTACTATTTTGCTGCCAGCAAGCTCTTTAAGCTCCCATTTTTGCTGATCATTTGCAAGCATTCGTCTGATTTGTTCAAAATCACCATCAACATTAGTTTCATCATATATATCATAAATATTATTTTGCACAAAAATCGGTAGTCTTATTCCAAATAATTCAACAGCCTCTAAACTTTCTTCGGATTTAACAGCGTTTTCTTTAATTTGCTGAAAATCCATTGGAATTTTAAAGCAAAATAATAATAGGTTCTTTTTATTTTGTCTGGTTCCAGTTTTTTGAGATCTAGCAATAAATTTTTGGCGTCTAATTTCATTATTTCTTTCAACTCTAGCTATAATTTTAGCGTCTGCATGAGAATATATGACTTCATTGCTGTTTTCAATTTCTTGTATTCCGCTGACCAAAAGTTGATTTTTTGTCACAAAATCCCCCGCTTCAACCAAAGAAAATCCGCCATATGGCTCAACGGATATGATCTCCCCATCAAAAGCAGCTGTCACGTTGCAAGGCCCGGATTTGTCGATAATATCAGGCTTTTCTCGCGCTTCACTAATTTCTATATAATACTTGGACGCGACTCTGTTCACTGAAACCCAGGCGATTTGCGGAAATAATTTTTCTAGTTCAAACTCAATTTGCTTTTCATCTATGTTAAAGACGATATTCCCTGCGTGTAGGCCAAATTTATCACACACTTGAAATATTTTCTCATCATCAATTTGAATATTTCCACTGACTTTGACTTCGCAAACAAAAAAATTCGAAATAAACATAAAAAATATAAATATGCTCGCCCCAACAGCCAGTCCTATCCGGAATTTGTATTTTTTTAATATGTATGTTAAACCTTTGGAATCATATTTTTTCAAATAACATCCTTTTTTTTTCGCTATATCACAAATATATTTATAGTTTTTAGTCAAACATCTTGCAAAAACAATTCCATCTTGTTTTCGAACCATCCACAAAACTTTTTTTGCAGCATTAAGAAAATCGCCAACGTTGCCCTCGATTGAAAATTCACTCCACCCCAGCATCCATCTCAATAAAACTATCACAAAGTCTGCCCCCCTCGCTTTTCAAATTCTGCGGAATATATATTTCCCTCAACAATTAAGCCATCTTGCGATATTTCAGATAATATTAGATTTGAGCCAATAATTTTTAGTCCCGTGTTTCCTTTAGATATCCTTAATATATTATCATTATACTCTAATATTTTGCTATATCCATCAACAATTGCTTGATATCCCGAATGTATAGTAATGGATATATCATGAGTTAAAATATCTGGTGAAAAATTCAAAAATTTCGAAATATTTCGACTGATTCTGTTTATTATTTCTGCCACTTTTTATACCTCCTTAATTAAAAAATTCTATTTAAATTAATTTATATTACAAATATAATGAGCATATACATTTTATTGGAGGAATATTGACTATGAAATTAAAATATGTTGAAGGAATTTTAATGGCCATAATAATTAGTGTTATTTTAATATATTCGAAATCAATTTCAAATTCTATAAAATCAGGAATAAATATTTGCTTGAACATATTAATTCCATCTATGTTTGTTTTTCTGATAATATCTGATTTTTGTCAAAAAACGGGAATTTTAAATTTAATCCTAAAACCATTTGGCTGGCTTTGTGAAAAATTGTTTAAACTAGACTCTTCTTTAGGACCTATTTTAATTTTTAGCCTAATATGCGGATATCCATCGGGAATTCATTTAATATCAAGATTGGTTAAAGAAAACAAAATAGACAGAAAAACTGCAACAAGAATGTCATATTTTTGTGTCAATTCTGGGCCAGCGTTTTTGATTGGCGCCATATCTTTTCCAATTTTTAATAGCATAATTCCAGGCATAATACTCTTTATTTCACAAATAGCCGCATTTTTTACCATTGGGACGCTTTGCTCAATCGGAAAAAAGTTAAACAAACAAAAAATTTTTATCAAAAATCAAGGAAAAATTCCAGCTTTCATAACATCTGTTCAAAACGCTATAAAATCTATGACGATAATTTGTGGATTCACACTATTTTTTTCCGGCATAATCGGCCTTTTAATCGAGCTTGACATATTTAATATAACAAATCACAAATATTTGATATCAATTGTGAGCGGGCTAATCGAGGTGACAAACGGAGTGGCTTTTTGCAAACAAATCAGCGGAATCAAGATGTTTTTCATATTGTCGCTTATCACTTCATTTGGTGGGATTTGCGTTCATTGTCAACTGCGCGCCATAGCCATTAAAGCTAAAATTTCATTCAAAAAATTTTATTTTTGGAGAATTTTATACTGTGCTATCAGTGTTATAGTGTCTTGTTATATATTTTATAAGGTCAAAATGCCAATGGAAGTCTTTTCACACAGCGAATTTGCAAGAAATATTTCAACCCAAAACCCAATGTCTTCGCTAAGTTTAATAATTTTATCCGTTGCGCTGTTGTGCTGTGACAAAAAAATTGATATAATTATAGGGAAACTCAAAAGTTTAAAAAGAAAGGCTGATTTGAAATGAAAAACCTTTTTAACAAAAAAATATCACCATTGTGCGAATATTGTCACACGGGAGAAAAAAGTTTAGATAATGAAACTATATTATGCATAAACAGCGGAGTTGTTGACCCGTCATATCATTGCAAAAAATTTAAATATGATCCACTCAAAAGAGTTCCAAAAATTAATTCACACTCCAACCGTTTCAAAAAAGAAAATTTTATAATATAGTTGATAATTTACTATAAATTAAGTTATTTTAGATTGAGGAGACTTTAAATGGAATATGAAATAAATCCCAGAAAAATTAACAAATTAACTGCCCTGCCTTCAGAGATACGTGAATATATTAATGAAGTCAGCGGAGAATCTTTGAAAGTTTTATTTTTAATTTTCAGTGAAGATAAAAATTCGACATCATCAGAAATCGCAACAAAATTAGATCTTACGATTTCACAAGTTGAGGATTCGCTTCGATTTTGGAAATCTAAAGAAATCATTCTCGCGCCAAAAAAAGAAAACGCCGTTTTTTCCATAGACAAGCCCTGCGCATCGCAAATATCCACAAACGAACTTAAAGAGGCGATGACGCAAAATCAATATGTTAAAATGCTTTTTAACCAATCAGAACAACTATATGCTCGGCCGCTCAAGCCAATCGAAAGGCGGACTCTTTTATATATATATGAATTCTATAATTTATCAATAGACGTTATTTTAATGGTTGTTGACTTTTGTATACGATATAACAAACCCCCTCGCCAACTTTTGTCAATATGTGAAGAAATGTCGGATGATAATGTCAACACCCACGAACAAGCTGAAAAACGAATTCAAATTTTAACTGAAAAATATAACATTGAAAGCCAAGTCAGACACTGCTTTGGAATATATGATCGAAAATTATCGTTAAATGAGAAAAAAATGATACATAAGTGGTTTATAGAATATGGGTTTGGAATAAATATGATGAGACTTGCATTTAATAGGTGCGTTGATTCAATCGGCAAATTGTCGTTTCAATATATTGATAAAATACTTTCAAATTGGCGAAAAGAAAATGTTAAAACCCCCCAAGATCTTGAAACTTTAGAAGCCGCAAAGCCTCGCGATAGAAAGCCAAAACCTAAAAATCAGCCTCCAAGAAAAACCTCATATGATTTAAATCAGTTGCTTTCCAAAAGCGGATTATTTATACCAAATTAATAATTATGGGAAATGGTGGAAAATATGTTGAGCAAAAAAGAAATTTATAAACAAGCTTACGCCGAACTCAGTCAGCGCCGATTAAAAAGACAATTAAAAAAAGACATGCATTTAAAGCATGCGGTTTCTGTTTGCCCAGAAATTGGAGAGCTATGTTCGAAATTGGGCAAAACGTCAATAAAGCTCTCAAAATCGCTTTTATATAATTCTGACTATCAATTAAAAATTTTAAACAGAATTAGCCACGAAAATATAAAAATACAAAATGAAATAAATGAACTTCTCATAAAAAATCATTTGCCGCGAGATTTTCTTTTTCCAAAAGCTGAGTGTGAAAAATGTGATGACTATGGATTTGTTAACAACGAAAAGTGTTCTTGTCTTATTAAATTGATAAAATCAATAATCACGGAAGATTTAAGAAAAAGTTCTCGATTTAATTTAAAAAGTTTTGATGATTTTAATCTGCAATTCTATTCAAAAGAAATTGACGAGCCAAGTCAGATATCTCCATATGAGCAAATGTCGAAAATATTTATGATTTGTAAAGAATTTGCGAATAAATTTCCATATTGTTCAAACGGTTTTGTTATGTGTGGTTTAACTGGGCTTGGAAAAACCCACCTATCCCTCGCAATCGCATCCGAAGTCATTTCCAAAGGTTTCACTGTGATATATTCAACTTCGTCGGAAATAACCAGAAACATGGCAGATCGATATTTTGGCCACACCACAAACAGTGATGTTGATTATTTGAATTTAATAGTTGAAAGTGATTTATTTATTTTAGATGATCTGGGCGCTGAATTTGACTCAAGTTTTAATAAATCTGCAATATTCGATATATTTAACAGCAGAACACCTTTAAACCGCCCAACAATAATAAACACAAATTTATATCCAGAGCAACTACAGGCTCGATATGGAGAAAGGGTTGCATCTCGAATATTTTCCACACTAGACACTTTTTCTTTCATAGGGGTTGATAATCGGTTTAGGATTGGCAAAAAGCAATAAAAAAAACAAACCCAGCGATATATTTTAAACTATCACTGGGTTTGTTTTAAAAATCATAATTTATATATTTTTAACAAACTATGGTGTCTGAATCAACTGCTTTTTTGTATGTTCTTCCAAGAAATAGCGCAATAACGAACCACAGGCCAACAAACGCAAATCCTAATCCGCTGGTTAAAAGACGATATGTTCCGGTTCCCAAAACAGGACGAAGCATATTCACGCATGAGCCAGCTTCTTTGGAAAATCTTGAGCCAAAAGTTTCAATCCAGGCTTGAGATTTAGACTTGGCGTTTTTGCTGGTTGGTATATATAATTGTTTAAGCGCAGGACCACTAACTGCGTAGTTAACTGCTTTAGACCCAATCATCAAAATAAACAAGAAAGTTAATTCGTTAAAGGTTAAAAATCCTAAAACAGCCATTCCAAACAAAACCGGAACTGAGGCCAAAGCTATGCCAATTCCAACTTTTTTAGTTATATTGCTGACTCCCAAAAGCAAGAAAGCAAGAGAAACAATATTTACGCAGGAACCATAGGTTGCGAGGTAGTCGGTTAATTCAACTCCGCTATAAACCTCACCAGCTGCATATTTAAAGTTGAAGTCGAAAACAGTCACTATAAACTCGAAGAAGAAATTAACCGCAAACATGCCAAGCAGATATTTATGAGTGAAGAGCAATTTTAGCCCCTCAACAAAGCCAGTTTTTTCTTCGCCATTTCCTTTGGAATCGCTTTTAACCACTGGCTCAAGCATATCATCAGGCGTCTTTCTAATTAAATGTTTAACAAGAAGCGAGACGAATAAAGTCAAAACAGCTAAAGTCGCTATTGACAAAGTGTTTGATCCGAAGCCCAGGCCAACAGGTAATTTAACGAATATAAGCGGGAACAAAACGCCTCCCAACTGCCCCAATGTGTATATGAGAGGAAAACCTTGCTTGGCAGATTCGGCCTTGGTTATTTCGGTTGAAAAAGACCAAAACAGCGCTATAATGACCGAACCAAAACTTTCAACGAAGAAATACCAAAAATATCCCAAAACAACAGTTAAAATGTTTGGTTCAATTGTTCCATTTTGAAATGCCCAAATAAAAATTGAGTATAGGAACATTACAGACCCAAAATAAACCGGCGGAGCCAGAGCCAACAACTTAGCCTTTGGGATAAAATCCAAAATTTTAGTGTATACCGCAACAAAAACCATCATCAAAATCAAAGAAACAGTTTTAGCGTATGGTATATATTCCTTACCCACCAGTTGAATAAACAAAGAGTCTTTTAAAGGCCGCATAGTCCAATAAATTCCAATCAACACAAAAAAAATTGAACCCATGCGAAAAAATTTCCTAAATTCCTTCTCTTCAAATTTTCCAAAATTAAATCGGCATATAGCCATCAAAAATCTTATCATTTACTTACCCTCCGCAACTATATATTCAGTTAAAATCATGACAAAACAGAAGCCAAAACCAACCCCCCAATCAACTTTAATTTGAAGTAGTGCTTTATGATATTTTTATACGCCAAATCGACAGCAAACCGAAACCGTGCATTAATAACGAACACAAAAATTAACGCACTTAAAGCCCGGAATCTCCCGAAACACATTCCAAGATAATTATATCTAATTTATCGATATATGTCAAGACCAAAAGCAAATATTTTTGCTGCTAAAAATTACAAACAAAATCATATAAAAACAAATTAATCAAAAATTTTTTCTTGAATTTTGTAATTTTTTGTTTTTCTCTCTTCTGTTTTATCAAAATCAACAATATAAAAATTATTATTAAATTTTAAGACATCGCCTTCTTTTGCTCGGGATTTTATCTTTTTTCGATCTATTTTAACAATTTTCAAATTTTCATCTTCACATATCGCAAAATCACCCTCAAAGCGGTCAATACAAAGATACATATCCGCTGCTCACCCCTCCCCTTTTTCCGGCCGAACATCCAGCCGGCTTCCATCTGTTGAAATCACAACGCTCCCATTAAGATCGGTCCTATAAACTTTTGCGCCGTCTATTCGCTTCATGACTTCGACGCTCGGATGCTGATATGTGTTGTTTTTTCCGACTTCTATAACATAAATTTTAGCTTTAATTGCGCTTAAAAATTTTTTAGTGTTTGATGTTTTGCTGCCGTGATGGTTGAGTTTGAAAACATCCGATTCAATCATTTGGCCAGTATTTAATAGATCTTTTTCGGCTTCTTTCTCCATATCTCCACCAAATAGAAAAGATGTGTTTTTATAAACATATCTTGCGCATATTGACCAATTGTTGATTTCATTATAATTTTGTCCAACTGGGCCTAAAATATCAAGCCTGCCTTCACCAATTTTATATGATTTGCCGATCTGTGGCTTGTCAACGGGTATTTTTTTTTCATCTATGAGCTTCAAAAAATTTGTATATGTTGAAGTTGTTGGAATGATGTTTTTTGGAAGTTCAGGGATTATTATTCGATCAATATCAAAATTTTTCACAACAGTCAAAAATCCTCCGATATGATCCGTGTGTGGATGCGTTCCAATAAACAAATCTATCTTCTTAATTCCGCAGGATTTTAAATATTTAACAACCGAATTCCCCTTTTCAACTTCGCCCGAATCGATTAATATGGACATTCCGTGGTCTAGAATTAATTCGCAATCACCCTGTCCAACGTCAATATAATGAACAGAAACGTCGGAATCAAGGTTTAATTTTTTTTCATCAAAAACATCACACAAACTGCCGTCAAAATAATGCCACATAACCGAAATTATAATAGACACTAGCATTATCATTGTGATATGTTTAAAATTTAACTTCTTTAATGACAATTTCAAACTCCTCGCAATATGTATTTACTAATTATCATTTTTTGCAAGCTGCATTTCTAAAAATTGTTGCTTAGACATCAAAATTTCCCTTGATTTGCTGCCGCATTGAGGCCCAACAACTCCCCTAGCTTCCAGCTCATCCATAACCCTCGCAGCACGCGCATATCCAAGCTTTAGCCTGCGCTGCAAAAATGATGTTGAAGCCTGCTGAGACTCAATTATTGTTTCCATAGCGTCCAATATGACCGGATCCTGTTCTAAAAATTCCCCTCCGCCAGCCGATTTATTGCCATTTTCATGCGCCAAAACTTGTCTATCAATTTCTTCTAAAATATCACTGCTATATTCAACTTTTTTCTTGGATTTAATAAAATTAACAACACGTTCAACTTCTTCATCACTAACAAAACACCCTTGAACCCTGACAGGCTTTTGCTGGTCGATCGGGCAATACAGCATGTCGCCTTTGCCTAAAAGTTTTTCCGCGCCTGAAGAATCCATTATTGTTCGAGAATCGACTTGAGATGAAACCGTGAACGCGATCCTGCTTGGAATGTTTGCTTTAATGAGGCCGGTTATGACGTCAACCGATGGCCTCTGAGTTGCGATAACAAGGTGCATCCCTGCAGCGCGCGCCATTTGAGCCAGGCGACAAACAGAATCTTCAACCTCCCTGGAAGCCGCCATCATCAAATCCGCAAGCTCATCAATTATGATCACGATTTGTGGCATTTTTGAATATGGCTCGGCCTCGTCTTTGATTTTCCCCGATTCAACAAGTTTATTGTAGCTTCTTAGATCCCTGACGCCGGTTTTTGCAAAAGTTTGATATCTTTTTAACATTTCCGTCACAGCCCAACCAAGCGCGCCTGCTGCCTTTTTAGGATCGGTCACAACCGGAACCAGCAAATGAGGAATTCCATTATAAACGCCGAGTTCAACAACCTTCGGATCAATCATCAACAGCCTAACGTCCTCAGGCGAACTTTTATATAAAAGCGAAACTATTATTGAATTCACGCAGACGGATTTTCCAGCACCCGTTGCCCCAGCAATCAAAACATGCGGCATTTTTGCAATATCAGCTATCTTGACATTGCCAGCGATGTCTTTCCCAAGGGCAAATGATAAAAAACTTTTTGAATTTGAAAATTCTTCGCTAGAAATAATTTCTCTTAAAAGAACCATATTTTTTGTTTTATTTGGAACTTCTATTCCAACAGCGGCTTTATTTGGAATTGGCGCTTCGATTCGAACCCCTCCCGCTGCTAAATTCAAAGATATGTCGTCGGCCAAATTCGTTATTTTGCTGATTTTAACCCCTGCAGACGGCTGCAACTCATATCGTGTCACTGACGGCCCCCTGCATATGTCAACAATTCGCGTTTCAACTCCAAAACTTTTTAAAGTGTCAACAAGCAAATCAGCATTCGCCCTCAATTCAGCGGAAATATCAACGCTGTCATTTAATTTGGGTTTGGTCAATAAATTTATAGATGGAAAAACATATCCGTTTGAATCAGAAAATTCACCTAATTTGTCGGATTTTTTCGAATCATTGTCTTTTATACACGCTGAGGCTTTGTTAACCAGATCGTCAAGCTGATCCTTCCCAGTTGGCCCTGAATCATTCGCGTTTTCAACAACTTTATTTAAACCATCTTTTCGGTTTTTTTTGACTCTATTCATCTTTTTTTGATCAGTTGTTAAATTTGGAACAACAAACTTCGAAGGAGCTTTAGCGGATTCTATTGGAATATCAATGTTAAATTTTTTGCGACAACCAACATTTTTTACGCCATTTTCAATTTTTTTAACAGGAACATATATAATTTTCAAAAAGTCTATTAATGTTAAACCCGTTAGAATAAATGAGAGCGCAAATATCAATATCCAGTCGAAAATAATCGCAGCCTGACGCCCTAAAGCACATTCGAGCAAAAACCCAAAAATCCCGCCAAAAATTCCGCCTCCAGCGCTGTTTACGCCGTCAAACCATGTTTTTTCAAAATAGCCTAAAATCTCAGACTCAAAACAACTATTTTCAAAACACATCTGAATCTGGGCGCAAATCAAAACAAACAGCAAAACAAAACAAAAAATCTTATTGCTTGCAGACTTTCTCAAAGACTCAAAAGAGAGCAAAACCGAAACCAGCATAGTCAATATGCCGATAAAATAAGCCAAAATTCCAAACAACCCAAAAAGCGCAACGTGCATGAATTTCCACAAATTTTGGCCTTCAACAAACGCAAGCGACAGCAAAAACAGGCCAACCGAAAACAAAATAATCAGATTCAATTGACCGTTTTTTTTCTTTTTCGTCTTAGAACCAACAATTCTTTTTCTTCTCGGCTTGGTTTTCGCAGCTAAACAACTTCTTTTGCCTCTGGCTGTTTTATTTCCCAAAAATCTCAATCCACCCCTCATTCAAAACACACACATTACACCCGCGGGATATTATACAACAATAAAAAGCGAGTTTCAAGCCCAAAATCATATCTTGGACAAATTAACCAAAAAAATAAAAAAATTTTTTTAAAATTATGTGCTATTTTCCTAGTTTTTCAGCATCTTTATTTTCAATCATTTCGTGAAGACAATTTATGGCGCTTGATATGCTGCCAACGCTGTCTATAAGCCCGATTTTGACTGCCTTTTTTCCTTCAACAACGCTTCCGATGTCGGTTGCGAGTTCATCAGTGTTCATCATTAGTTTCAAAAAATCTTTTTCGTCTATGTTGGAATTTTTAACAACAAATTTCACGATCCTGTTTTGCATCCTTTTAAAGTATGAAAACGCCTGGGAAACCCCAAGAACAGTTCCAGAAGTCCGGACTGGGTGGATGGTCATGCTGGCTGAAGGGACAATAAAGGAATGCTTTGCTGAAACCGCTAAAGGAACCCCTATGGAATGCCCTCCCCCCAAAACAATTGAAACGCTCGGTTTGCTCATCCCCGAAATAAGCTCAGCTATCGCCAATCCGGCCTCAATATCACCACCAACCGTGTTTAAAATAAGCAGTAAACCTTCAATATTGTTCGCTTGCTCAATGGCAACAAGCGCCGGGATAATCTGCTCATATTTTGTTGTTTTGCTGTCTCTTGAAAGAACATAGTGCCCCTCAACCTGGCCAATGATCGTCATGCAGTATATGTTGTGTTTCCCGTTGGTTGTTATCGCCCCCATATCAACAATTTGCTGCATGCTGTCATTGGTTATTTCTTGAAACATGTTCATTTTATTTTCCCTGGATTTTTCTTGCCGAGAATCAGTCTCGTCTATTAAAAAATCATTTTTTTTCACAAAAATCCTCCTCCCATTTCTAAACCTAGTTTGGCAAAATGAGAAGAAAATTATTCAAATATTAATCATCATATATAAATTTATGCAACTTATTAGCATATTTTCGCAAATCATAGCTCCAATACCAAACCCCATCTATCATCCCGCCTTTAACGTCAGGATCGGTTTCATCCGGGACTCTATACTTTTCAAGCCCAGGCTTTCCTGTTGCAAAAAATGGAATAAACCCAAGCATTTCATTGACTCCGATTGAAGTTTCAACATACGGAAGCATTTTTTTGATAAAGTCTGGATATTCCCACACGCTCATTTTAGCAACCTTTTCAAAAATCAAAGACATAACCTTTTGCTGGCGCTCAACACGCTTAACTTCGCTGTCAATTTTTCGAATTCTAGCATACGCAACCGCTTGGCAACCATTTAGGTGAATAACCTTGGATTTTTCCTTAAATTTAGGAATTGGCGAAGTGTGCGACAGCTCAGGAGTGCTGGCAATGAGGCCGTTTGCATGTTTTGCCTCTTCACGAGACATTTCAATGTCAAGCCCACCGATGGCGTCAATAATTTGCGCCATTTGTGTGAAATTAACAGCGACATAGTTTCTGATGTCGAGCTTATAGTTTTGGTTTATGGTCTTTACAGCAAGCTCTGGCCCGCCATATGCATATGCATGACACAATTTATTCATCCCGTGGCCATCAATTTTAACCCTGCTGTCTCGAAGCAATGAAGTGATTTTCAGTTTTTTATGGACCCCGTCAAAAGTCAGGACCATTGTTGCGTCAGAACGCCCAACCTTTTCGTCCTCACGCTTATCCAAGCCAAACAGCGCTATGTTGATCACGTTATTGTTTATTTTATCTTCAGATACAAGTCCAAGATTTTCGGGATTTCTATTAAAATCATTATTGACATTTAAATCTTTTAAATAGTATAAAAAAGCTGAAACAATTCCTCCAATCAACAATGCTAAAATCACAGAGGCAACACAAAAAATCCTTAATAATTTGCGTTTTCTTCTGGCTCCACGCCTTTTTGCCTTTGCATATCGCATCCTGCTAGCCTTTTTGTCTCGATTTGCTTGTTCATATATATCTCTAAAAGTTCGCTTATTGGCGGAGTTTCTGACGTCACGCGAAGTGTTTTTATATGAACTTTTTCCATTTTGATTCATTATATTAAAATTCCTTTCATAGTAAAAAACAACACAATTTCATTATATCACTTTTCAAAATTTTTGTCAAATTTAATTGTTTTGAGCGCGCTGACTTGGCGATCTTTAAAGCTTTGTCACAGGCGCTTAACTGCTTGATTGTTATGAAAATTTTAGATTTGGGTTATATTTGTTCCATTAATTCCATTGCCAAAAATTTTCAAATTCAATTTAAAAAACATGACTTTTTTGAAACTGTCCTCAAATTCGTCCCCAAAAAACAATGAAAAAACCAAGCAAGCGCCGCCAGCTCACAACTAACTGTAATATTAAACCTTAACTTAGATCGCAACCCCTTTGAAAGCACGCCTGCAAGCCTCCTCAATCCCGTTGACAAAAATTTTCAAATTTAATTAAAAAAACATGACTTTTTTGAAACCGTCCTCAAATTCGTCCCCAAAAAACAATGAAAAAACTAAGCAAGCGCCGCCCGCTCACAACTAACTGTAATATTAAAGCTTAACTTAAATCGCAACCCCTTTGAAAGCGTCCGCAACAAGCGGTAGTTAAACATCCGCAAGCACGCTCAACCTACCACCTACTTGAGGACAGCTTAAAAAAGCTCAGCGGATTAAATCAGGTCTTATTGCATGGTTTATGGTGGGCCGGCGGCATTAACCCAGCTTCTGCATTGTTTTTTGGAACGAAATCAAAGATATTGAAAATATTCGGGTTTTTGGAAAAAGAGTTGGATTTTTTTAAAAAATGGATATTGGGACAAATATAATCCAATTTAATAATGCAATTTGCGGCTTTTTACGATTTCACTTAGCATAAACCCTGTTTCCCAGCCAAATTAATTGACAAATTGCCGATTTTTTCATCAAAAGGTGTTGACATTCAATTTAACCTGTGCTAGAATGCAGGAAAATATTGTTTTTCGGAGATGGTTTGTTTGCAAAAATTTTCAGTTAGGTCTATGGTGATTTGTTCTATTTGCTGCGCTTTAACCTGCGTTTTATCGATGTTTTCAATCCCAATCCAGCCTGTTCCAATAACTTTAGCAACACTGGCTGTGTATATTTCAGGAGCTTTCATGGGGCCGATATATGGCGCGCTAAGCCAGGTTTTATATCTGATTTTAGTTTTAGTTGGCATTCCATGCACTGCTAAATTAGTTGGCGGCGTTTCAGTTTTTACTGGCCCAACTGCGGGTTTTTTGGTTGCCTATGTTCCAACAGCTTTCGTCATAGGGCTTTTATATGGATATTGTCGAAAAGAATTTAAAAGCGGGCCTAAAAAGATTTTTTGCTTGGTTGCTGCCTTGCTTTTGGGAACGGTTGTTTGCTATGTTTTTGGGCTTTTGTGGTATATGATATATAGCGGGGTTGACATATACAAAGCCTTTTTAGTCTGCGTTTTGCCGTTTTTATTTGGCGACGGACTAAAAATTGCCACAGTGGCTTTAATTGTTCCTAGGATTGAAAAAATTATCAACGTTGATTTTTATTAATTTATGAATAATTTTAGTTATAGGTGAATTAGTTTATGAAAAAAAAATTAATCACGCCAACTTTAGAATATTTAAAATTTGGTAATGTTTTTTCTGGAGGAGTCGAAAATTTTAACTTTAAAATGTTTCCGGATGTTTGTGAAAATAAAGTTAAAATTGTTGTTTGGGAAGGCAAAAATTGCTGTGAAAAAAGCAAATCCCTGTTTGAAGAAACCTTTGATCTGTCGCTTGGCGGATTCGAAAAAGCAATTGCTTGGCTAGATGATAAATATGCGGTCGCAGACATCAAATAAAGACTTTTTTTATTAATTTAGTATGTATTTTAAAATAATTGATATATTATAATTAATATATACTTTAAAATGAAAGAAGGCGTGTGATGAATTGTAAAAAATTTATCCGTCTGTTTGTTGTTTTTGCAATTTTCTCAGCTAGCGCTATAATGGGGCTTGTCAGCTACTATTCAATCATTGTCCAGGACAACTATATGGTGTATAGCGGGCAAAACGTGAAATTTAATTTGTTTGGCGCTAGATTGTCTGAAGTTGAAAATCAAATTCCAGCGAGCTCGAATGCAAAATGTGATAAAAATTTCAATCTGTCGCTTTTTGGAATAGTGCCTATAAAAAAGATTCACATAAAAGAGCTTGATAAAGTCAAGGTTATTCCCTGCGGGGCTCCGTTTGGGGTTAAATTTTTGGCGGATGGCGTTATGGTTGTTGATATAAAAAACGTTTCGGGCCAAAACGGAGAAAAATCGCCAGCAAAAGAGGCAGGGCTTAAAGTTGGAGATGTGATAACTTCTGTTAACGGAAAAAAAGTCAGCAGCAACAACCAACTGAGAGAAATTGTCTCAACAGGGGGCGGCAGGGCCATAAATTTGAAATACCAACGAGATTTTAAAGAACACAAAACGCAGCTTAAACCAGAATATTCGAACAAAGACGAAAAATGGCTTGCTGGGCTCTGGGTTCGAGACAGCTCAGCCGGAATCGGGACGCTCACTTTTTTCACAGAAAGCGGAATTTTTGGCGGCCTGGGGCATCCAATATGCGATGTTGACACAGGAAACATCATGCCCCTGGGAAGCGGCGAAATTGTCGGCGCATGCATAAACGAAGTTAAACCAGGATCAGCAGGATGCCCTGGGGAAGTCTGCGGAACATTTTCTGGAGATGGACCGATTGGAAATGTTAAAATTAATGATGACTGCGGATTATTTGGCAAGCTAACAAAACCAATATGTTCTCATGAGCCGGTTTTAATTGGCCTAAAACAGGAAGCAATGATTGGAAAAGCCAGCATATATAGCACATTAGCGGGAAATATTCCAAAAAAATATGAAATTGAGATTGAGTCGATAGATTTTAGCCACAAAACCAGAAACTATGTTCTAAAAATAACCGACAAAGAGCTTTTAAAAAGCGCGGGCGGAATCGTTCAGGGAATGAGCGGAAGCCCAATAATTCAAAACGGAAAACTAATCGGCGCCGTGACTCACGTCTTTGTTAATGATCCAACCAGAGGATATGGCGTTTTCGCTGAAACTATGGTTGAAAAATCAGCAAAAATTCCAAATCAGTAATAAATTCCAAACCAGCTTCATATATCATTATTTGGGAGGACAATTAGTTGAGAAAATTATCAATCCTAAGTATATTTTTTTTGTTTTTTCTATTATTTTTAAATGGGTGCGGAAATTTTAAAGAAAAAGACAATGACTACTTTGAAAAAAAGCAAGACTTCAGCATTTCGGCAAACTGCAAACAAAACGCATCGGAATACAAAATGAAAATCGAAAAAAATGGAAGCCAGATTAAATTAACCTATCTCTCCCCAAAATATGTTAGCGGACTGACATTTTTATTCAACACCGAAACCGACAACGCATCATACGCTGGGCTGGAGATCGCTAAAGACAGCCAAACCCTTTTTAAAGCAACAACCCCCGCAGCAATTTCAAAAGCAATTCAAGACTATATGTCAAGGCCTGGAGAAAACATCGAAGCAACAACAGAATACGGAGATTATCAAGCAAAAATCGACAAAAAAAGCGGGCTTCCAAAAATGCTAAAACTGAAAAACCAAAACTTCAGCTGCTCTTTTGACTAGATAAAATCACAATATTCCCAATTTGTCATACACAGAACGAAGAGTTTCCCTCGCCATTTCAGAAGCCACCTCGGCCCCCTTTTCGCAAATTCTAATAAGCTCCCCTCGATCCTTGACAAAGTGATAGTACTGATCCTGGATTGGCGCCAGAGTTTTTGCAACAAGCTCTCCAACAGCAACCTTAAATTCGCCATAACCCTTGCCTTCAAACTTTCTTTCAACTTCCTCAACGCCAAGGTCCGAGAGCGCGGAATATATAGCAAGCAAATTCGAAATCCCTGGCTTATCATCGCTATAGTATATCCTGGCCTCAGAATCAGTCACAGCTTTTTTAAATTTGTTTATTATGTCGTCATGAGGGTCTAGAATTGAAATAAAACCGTTTTTGTTTTTATCAGACTTTGACATTTTCGAGGTTGGATCCGCCAAACTCATAACTCGATCTCCAAGCTCAGAAACATATGGCTGCGGCAGTTTAAATGTCTGGCCATATAAATTGTTGAATCTGTTTGCTATGTCTCTGGTTATTTCAAGGTGCTGCTTTTGATCTGCGCCGATTGGAACAAAATCAGATTGATATATTAAAATGTCAGCAGCCATCAAAACAGGATACCCAAACAATCCCGCGTTGATATTGTCCGAATTCTTCAGGCTTTTGTCTTTAAATTGAGTCATTCGACTCAGCTCGCCAAACTGCGTATAGCACTGCAAAACCCACGAAAGCTGGGAATGCTCCGGAACTTGACTTTGTATAAAAACTAAACTTTTTTCAACGTCAACCCCGCAGGCCAGAAGCATAGCAACGCAATCGAGCGTTAATTTTTTCAGCTTCTGAGGATCCATCCGAACCGTCAGCGAATGCAAATTAGCGATGAAATAAAGGCATTTATAGCTCTCTTGAAGTTTTTTCCAATTTTTTATAGCGCCTATGTAGTTTCCGAGCGAAAAAACGCCGGTTGGCTGAATCCCGCTCATTATAGTCTTCTTTTTATCCGAAATCATCACATAATCCACTCCCAAACGCACAAATTTGACCAAACTGAAAAAACCATCCAAAACTCTCTCTTTCGATCATATCACAAAAGCGATTGCATGTCAACAAAATTTTAAAATTTTTTTACCCTGCGTTGTGTGCTTTAAAAATTAATGCAGTGCACATTTTTTGGGGAGAAATTGAATAAATCATGTCAAACCGAAAAATTTTTCGAAATTTTGAATTTAGATTATATTTGTCCCAATTCAATCTTTCTCTTTAAAATATCAGTCTCTAACCCTAAAAAAACTTTCTCAAATTAAATTTTCCTCAAAATCATCCTAAAAAACAACCATAAAATGGGCCCAAACGCCGCCGGCTTCACCATCAACCATGAGGGCTAAATCTGATTTAAAAAGCCAAGCCCTTCCAAGCCATCCGTAACAAGTGTTAGTTAAACGCCCTGAATAGGCGCTCTCAGGCGCCAACCTACCACTTGTTGAGGACAGCTTCAAAAAGCCACAAAATTCTAAAAAAGCAAGATATTACAGCTGGTTGTGAGACGGAGGCGCTTTAAGCTTTTGCGTTGTTTTTTAGAACCGGAT
>CADAPX010000023.1:25832-26332 GCA_902789925.1 Oscillospiraceae bacterium
CAGCTTCAAAAAGCCACAAAATTCTAAAAAAGCAAGATATTACAGCTGGTTGTGAGACGGAGGCGCTTTAAGCTTTTGCGTTGTTTTTTAGAACCGGATCAAGGATTTTTAGAAATTTGAGTTTTTTTTGACAAAGAGTTGGATTTTTCAAGAGAGGCTTTAAGGGCCTTTATGGCGCCAACCTACCACTTGTTGAGGACAGCTTAAAAAACAACGAAAACTCTAAAAAAGCAAGATATCACAGCTGGTTGTGAGCGGGCGGCTCTTCCCCCTGCCCTTGCATTGTTTTTTAGAGAAAGCTCAAGGATTTTTTAAAATTTGAGTTTTTTTTGACAAAGAGTTGGATTTTTCAAGAGAGGCTTTAAGGGCCTTCATGGCGCCAACCTACCGCTTTTTAAGGGCAGCTTCAAAAAGCCACAAAATTCTAAAAAAGCAAGATATTACAGCTGGTTGTGAGACGGAGGCGCTTTAAGCTTTTGCGTTGTTTTTTAGAACCGGAT
>CADAPX010000024.1 GCA_902789925.1 Oscillospiraceae bacterium
GCCAGTAGCGGTTTTTGTTCAAGAAGAAAAGCGGAAGAGATTATCTCTCAAAATCGAGTTAAATGCAATGGAAGGCTGGTGAAGCTGGGGGATAAGGCTGATTTTTCTGATCATATAACAATTGACGGCGAGGCTATTAATTTTAAAACAAGTGGAGAATTTGAATATAAGTATATTATTTTAAACAAGCCCAGAGGATATATAACAACAATGTCTGATGAGCGAAACAGGCGGTGTGTTGCTGATTTGGTCGAGGACGTTGGAACCAGGGTATATCCTGTTGGGAGGCTGGATCTAAACTCTGAAGGCTTGATTTTGTTGACGAATGACGGATATTTTGCAAATAAGATTATGCATCCCAGCAGCCATATAACAAAAACATATCGTGTTACAGTGCGCCCGAGCGTTGATGAAGAGAAGCTGGCGGTTTTGGCGCAAGGGATATATGTTGAAGGAAAAAAGACTATGCCAGCAGTTGTCCGCGTTATCTCCAAGGAAGAAAACAGAGTTGTCGTTGAGATGAAAATCAAGGAGGGGAGAAAAAGGCAGATCAGAAAAATGTTTGATCAAATCGGGCTTGAAGTTGCAAGGCTCAGGAGAACTGCCATTGGGCCGATAAAATTGGGAATGCTAAAGTCCGGAAGTTGGCGGGAGCTGAATCCGGAAGAAATAAGATCAATAAAAAACGAAATTGGCGTTTAAATTTTTATTTTCGTCAAATTGCACAAATTTTTTCTCTAATGTATTTATCGAAGTTTAATTAAAATTGCTTTCAATGACCTTGTTGCAAAATTCTGGGGAATATCTCCAGTTGGATATATGTCCTTTTGTTATGAAATATTCTATTGGATCGGGTTTGCATGGATTGAAAAATGAATCGACAATTGCGAGTTTAACCTTCATTTTTTCGGGAATCAGGCTTTTTATAAAAACTGAGACTGTGTCGCCAGGCTCAACGTCCTCTTTGTTTTCAGCAAGCCCTGCGAGGTTTGGCTTGAGTTCAACAAAAATCCCATAGCTTGTTATTGACCTTGCTATTCCGCAAACGGTTTCGCCCGCCTTGAATTTTTCTGCGTTTTCCAGCCAAGTTCCCAAGAGCTCTTTGTGCGACAGGCATATTTTCCCATCATCATTTATTGATTTAACAACAACAAAAATTTTCTGTCCATTTATAAATCTATCACGCGGGTGTGAAATTCTAGAAACAGAAATAGAATCGATCGGAATTAAAGACGCAGTTCCGCAGCCTATGTCAACAAAGCTGCCGTAGTTTTCAAAATGGGTGACGATGGCGGGGATGACGTCTCCTGGAGCAAGTCGAGATATATAATTTTCATAGCATATTTCTTGCGCTCTTCTTCTTGACAAAACTAAAAAGTTTTCCCCGATTCCTCCTTTGATAACAAAAGACACCGGTTTGCTGACCCTTGCAATCATCGCAATATCTTTGGTTGTTCCTTCTTTGATCCCAATGGCGCCTTCTTCGCGCGGAATGATTCCCTTCATTTTGTTTGGCAAAGAAACAATCAAGTTATGATGTTCATCGCAGCAAATGGCGATTGCTTCAAGGATGGTTTCGTTTTTTTGTGCTAATTTTAAAGAATCAAAATTTTCAAAAGCGTCAATATTTTCAGGACTATTATAAATTATTCCTTCAGGTTGATATATCATTAGCAACCTCCTTTATTTTATTGTTTAACCTAATTCTATTCAATAAAATTTGAATATATTACTAAAGTTGAATTTAAAATCATTAATTCAAACGTTAATTTTTCTAAAAAACAGAAAAAAACTTGACAAATATAAAAAAATATATTAATTATTATATTTAATATTTTAATCATTTATATTTTTGTCAAATCATACAAATTTTTAGTTTAAAGGTCATATTGTGTGCCAATTTTTGCCATAAAATCAGCATTTTAACGGCATAACAGACTAATATCTATTTTTTTTTGAATATATTGACAAAAAATTGATTATCTGGTAAAATGTGTGTATAGCTTTAGTAAATAGCTCATGGTTATCTTGTTTTATTGAAGCTTCATTTTGTTTACTTGTGCATTTCTGTGCTTGGTTTTAATTTTGGTTTTTGTGGGTATAATAAAAAAGTAAATGTTGAGTGATTTTTTAGGTTTATATTCAGTTTAAAATTAAAGGTCATTTTAAAAGGAGTGTGCATGGTTTATGGATAAATTGACTATTGAAAAAAATGCTGACAATAACAAGCTAACCATCAGTTTAAAAGGCAGGTTAGACACAACAACAGCTCCTTCGCTGGAATCGGAATTTAAATCTTCGCTAAATGGAGTGACTGAGCTTATCATTGACTTAAAAGAGCTTGTCTATATTTCTTCTGCGGGTTTGCGCGTTTTGCTTTCAGCCCAGAAGGTCATGAATAAGCAAGGAAAGATGGTTGTTAAAAATTCAAACGATGACGTCAGGGATGTCTTTGATGTCACAGGGTTTATTGATATATTAAATGTTGAGTGATTTTTATATTATATGTAAATGACAAATATTTTATTAATTTGGCCGTTTTTCTAGATCGTCTTGTTCCTTGCTTGTTTTTGCTGAGATTGAAAATTTAACTGTTGCATGGCTGTTTTTAGTGTTTGTGTGCAGCATGTTAGGTGTATAATATCTGAATTTGTGTTTATAGTATTTTCAGATTTATAATAAAAAATTAGCAAAAGTGAGGAATTTTACATGTTCAGAAAAAATGTTGAAACAAGGAAAATTAGTGAAGTTAATCTTGAGGTTTTGAAGAAAATCATATCCGATAATGCCAAAACAGAGTATGGAATTTTGCACAATTTTTCAAAAATTAATAGTGTTGATGATTTCAGGAAAAACGTTGGTTTATCCGACTATTACGGCTTTGAAAAATATGTAAACAGAATGTATAATGGAGAGGAAAATGTTTTAACTGCGTATCCTGTTGAGATTTTTGTTAACACCTCAGGGACAACCAACAAACCAAAAATCATCCCTGTAACCAGAAAATCGCTCAGTGTTTGCGCGGATGCTTGTGAAAAGAAAAAAAATGATTTAATTAGAAAATATAGGAAAGAAAATGGCAAGGGAAGCAGGCTGTTCGTTGGGCTTTTCTGCGATGATTTGGATAGGCCTCACGAAAAGTGTATGTTATACACTGAAATATACTATCGATATCATTACGAAAGCGGATATTTAAATTTCGAGGAATATGTTGGCGGCAGGGAGCTAATGTTTGACAAAGAAACGCAGGATGTGTTTTATGCTAAACTTTGGAGTTCGCTTCTTGATGAGAATGTGATTTTGATTGAAAGCATATATATGTATGATGTTTTGCAATTTTTAACATATTTTGAAAATAACTATGAAAAAGTTATTTTTGACATTAAGCGCGGAATAATTCCCAAGGAGATGAAAATATCCGACAGAGTCAGAAAAAAACTGCTCGATTTGCCTGTGGATCTTAAAAGATTGGATTTTGTTGAAAAGGAATGCAAAAAAGGGTTTGATGGAATAGTCTCAAGGATATGGCCGAAAATAAGCCTGGTCAGCGGAATAAGCAGCAAGTCTTTTGTTTTTGAAAACAGGGCGATGGAAAGATATTTACGCAATATTCCAAAAGATTTTTATATTTACGGCATGAGTGAATCATATATAGGAGCTTCGATTAAGCCAAACAGCTTTGAATATTCCTTGCTTTTTGAGAATGCTTTTTATGAATTCATCCCATGTTCTAAAGATTGTGTTTATTGTGGAGATGCGGTCACGATTGACAAATTGGAAGTTGGAAAGCTATATGAGCTTGTTTTGACGAGTTTTTCCGGATTTTACCGATATAAAACTGGAGACATGATAAAAATTAAATCTTGTTCTAGGGAGCAAGTGACTTTTGAGTTTGTCTTAAGAAAAAACCTGCTTTTAAACATAGCCGGAGAAAAAATGACCGCTTGTAATATAGGTGAAGTTGTTCGAAGGATGGATAAAGAAATTTCAGACATATTAGCATATTCATTCGGAGCGATGATGTATAAAAATGTTGGAAGATATTTTATGTTTTTGTGTTTTGAAGATTTGAATGTCAATATAAACACTTCGGATATATCGAATAAATTGGACTTGATTTTGTCTGAGGTGAACTGTGTATATAAAAAATTAAGATATTTAGGTTATATTTCAAGTCCCAAAGTTATTTTAAATAACAGTCAAGAATATTCCAAATTAATAGATAAGGCTTCCCCTAAAAGAAGACATAATAAACCCATACATATCCTGTCGGAGGTTAAGTTGAACGCGATGCTGCGGTGAGAAAGGTGTGGTTTATGTGAACAGAGTGAATAAAGTCAAAAGCAAATTGAAAATCCACTGTGTTATTGCGATTGTTTTTGTTGGATTGCTTTTTGGCTCATCGCTGACTTTTGCTGGCGTTAATCTATATACCCAACGAACTTTAGAGAATTATAATGATTTAGGCCTTAAAGCAGCCAGAATTGTTGCAGGATATTTTTCCGATGACGATATTGTTGAATATGCTGACCTTGTTAATGGATATGTTAAAGGGACTGTTAGCGCCTCTGAATTAAATGAAGTTGCAAACAGCGCTAAATATCAAGAAATAAATGAAAAATTATATAATTTAAGAGATCGTTTGGGTTTCAATGACCTTTTGGTTTGCTCGATCGACCTTAATGTTTTGGAAAATTATGAAAAAAAATCTTCAGACTCTTCTTCGGATTGGAAATCTATACGATATATCATGGACAGCAACGTTGACCCGGAAAAGAGAGTTTATTTAGGATCTTTGGACACGGCATATACGGCAACTAAGGAGAAATTGATTGCAATATGTCATGGAAGCAAAAATGCATATGAACCGTTTGTTAGTAATGCAAACTATGGCCATCTCATAACTTCGATTGTTCCAATAAAAGTTGACGGGGTCAATGTTGCATTTGTTTTTGCTGAGGTTCTGGTTGAGGATTATGAAAAAGATGTTTCAAGCTTCATTTTGTCGACAATTTTTGTTTCTTTGATAATAGTTGTCGCGTTGGTTTTAATAGCTGTGACTGTTATTTCTCGGCGTTTTGTTAAGCCTATTTTGTCTATTTCTTCTGAGGTTGGAAAATTTGTTTCCGACAACACTAAAGTCTCCGAAGAGCTAAAAAATATAAAAACGGGCGATGAAATTGAGATGCTTGCAAAAAGCGTACTGCAAATGGAAATCGACACGGAAAAATATATTGAGAATTTAGTGAATGTCACCGCAGAGGAAGAGCGAATAAAATCCGAGCTTGGGGTTGCAACCCATATTCAAGCGGACATGCTGCCCTCCATATTCCCGCCATTTCCAGACCGAGATGAGTTTGCCATGACTGCAAGCATGTCGCCAGCAAAAGAGGTTGGAGGAGATTTTTATGACTTCTTCTTTGTTGACCATGATCATTTAGGGCTTGTCATGGCGGATGTTTCAGGAAAGGGTGTTCCCGCAGCTCTTTTTATGGTCATAGCTAAAACTTTAATTAAAGATAAGGCGATTTTAGACGGCTCCGAAGGCAACTACAGCACGGCTGAAGTTTTGAAATATGTTAATGAACAGCTTTGTGACAATAACAGAGAAGGATTTTTTGTAACTGTTTGGTTTGCGATATTAGATCTGGCAACAGGCGAAGGAATCGAGTCTAACGCAGGTCATGAATATCCAGCGATTTGCCGAAATGGCGAAAAATATGAACTCATTAAAAGCAAACATTCTCCAGCAGTTGCGATAATGGAGGGGACAAACTTTAAAGAAAATGGCTTTAAGCTCAATCCGGGCGACTCTTTATATGTCTACACCGACGGAGTGACTGAAGCAACAGATTCTAAAGGAGAATTGTTTGGCGAGAAGAGGCTGGTTGAATCTTTAAAC
Organism: Oscillospiraceae bacterium; assembly: GCA_902789925.1. Taxonomy (GTDB): domain Bacteria; phylum Bacillota; class Clostridia; order Oscillospirales; family Ruminococcaceae; genus RUG12519. The sequence continues at coordinate 5,903 of CADAPX010000024.1, forward strand.
AAAGACACATCTGCTTCAACGGCAGAAACTTTGGCAATTGTCAGAAAAGATGTTGACAAATTTGTTGGCGGCGCTCCCCAATTTGACGACATCACTATGCTTTGTTTTAAATATTACGGCAAAGGGGGCCAGCGCATTGAAAGAGATAGTCTTGAAGGCTCAAGTTGATAATTTATATAAAGTTCTTGATTTTGTTGAAGAAGAGCTAGACCTGAGAAATTGCAAAGCCAAGTCTAAATCTCAAATTTTGGTTGCGGTTGAAGAAATATTTGTAAATATTGCAAGCTATGCCTATGAAAGGGGTGATGGCGAGGTTAAAATTAAGATGTCTTTTGATGCTGATTCAAATGTTGTTTCCATAGTTTTCATAGACAGTGGAATCAAATATAATCCAATTGCAAAGGAGGATCCAGACATTAAACTATCAGCTGACAAAAGACCTATTGGCGGACTGGGAATATATATAACAAAAAAATTTTTTGATGAGCTAATTTATGACTATAAAAGTGGTAAAAATATTCTTACCATGAAAAAGAAAATGTGAATTATTTAGGGGGTTGTAGAAATGGCAGAAAGTGTTTTTAGGAAAAAGAGTATGGACAGGGTTTCTTCGCCAGAACAGCTTAATGACTATATAAAGGTCTCAAATCCAGCAGTTTGGATGGTTATATCTGCTGTTGTCATTTTGCTGATTGGAATTTGCGTCTGGGGAATTTTTGGAAAACTCGACACCGTGATTAAAGGCGGAGGATACTGCAAAGATGGAACTGTTCATTGTTATCTTCAGGAAAAAGATCTAGCAAGATTAACTCAAGACACCAAAATAACCATTGAAGGCAAAGAATATCCCATAGCATCTGTTGCTAAAATGCCAATAGAAATTGACGAGGAAGACTATGAAACGGGTGAAACCGAGCCACATCTTTACGCGATGCACAAAAGCGGATTAAAAGAAGACGATTGGGCTTGTGATGTTTTGGTTAATGCTCCGCTTGAGGATGGTGTATATGACACAAGTATAACAGTCGAGAGCGTTTCCCCAATGTCCTTCATTTTAAAATGAGCAAAGGAGTGATTATCGTTGAGTAGCGTTAAGAGTTTAAAAAAACCTGTTGAGCATGGCAAAGCTAAGGTTCCTGTTGTTATGCAGATGGAAGCTTTGGAATGCGGAGCGGCGTCTTTAACCATGATACTTGCATACTATGGCAAATGGATTCCGCTGGAGCAGGTTAGGGTTGATTGTGGAGTTTCTCGTGACGGTTCTAATGCGAAAAATATTATGACGGCTGCCAGAAACTATGGACTGAGCGCGAAGGGCTTTCGCTATGAACCAGAAGATTTGAAGAAAAAAGGCAAATTTCCCTGCATAATCCACTGGAACTTTAATCACTTTGTTGTTTTGGACGGATTTAAGGGAGACACTGCATATCTTAACGACCCTGCAAGAGGGACTGTTAAGGTGCCTATGAAAGAGTTTGACGAAAGTTTCACGGGAATATGCTTGATGTTTGAGCCAACTGAGAGCTTTGAGCCTGGCGGAAAGCCAAAGAGCATTTTTGAATTTGCAGTTAAACAATTGAAAGGAACTGGAACTGCGATTGCTTTCGTTATTTTAACAACAGTTATAAGCTCTTTAATTGGAATCATAAATCCTGGCTTTGACAGGATATTTTTGGATCGACTTCTGACAAAGCAAAATCCAGATTGGCTTGTCCCGTTTTTGTTTGCGATGTCGGGCTTTGCGATCATAAAACTAGTCGTTGAATGGATCAATGCGATATATTCAATGCGAATAAATGGCAAGTTATCCGCAGTCGGAAGCACATCATTTATTTGGAAAGTTTTGCGCATGCCTATGGAATTTTTCTCACAGAGGATGGCGGGAGACATTCAAATGCGCCAACAGTCCAACGCTTCAATAGCAGAAAAACTCATAGTCACCCTTGTTCCAATAACAATAAACACGGTGATGATGGTGTTTTATTTGGTTGTTATGATTAGATATAGCATTTTGTTAACTTTGGTTGGAATATCTTCAGTCGTCATCAACATATTCCTTTCAAACATAATTTCCAAAAAGCGAATCAACATAACAAGAATTCAAATGAGAGATTCAGGAAAGCTTGCCGGAACGACGGTTGCTGGAATCGAAATGATTGAAACAATTAAAGCAAGCGGAGCTGAAAACGGATTTTTCACCAAATGGTCTGGCTATCAGGCAAGCGTCAACACTCAAACTGTCAGGTATAGCAAAATCGACCAGTATCTGGGAATGCTCCCGGGATTATTTTCAACGCTGAGTTCAAGTGCTGTTGTGATTTTGGGCGCATATCTTGTCATTCAAGGGGAATTCACAGTTGGTATGGTCATGATGTTCCAAGGATTTTTAGGCTCCTTTAATGCCCCCATGACGCAGCTTATATCTGCCGCTCAAACAATGCAAGAAATGCGAACGGAAATGGAGCGCATTGAAGACGTTATGCAGTATCCAACCGATGCCCTTTTAGACCAGGATCGCGAACTAGACGCAAACAAAGAATATGATAAATTATCTGGAAATATCCAGCTTAAAGACGTGACATTTGGCTATTCAAGACTTGCAGAGCCTCTTGTTAAAAACTTTAACCTGAATCTAAAGCCCGGAGACAGAGTTGCGTTTGTTGGAACTTCTGGCTGCGGAAAATCAACGCTGTCAAAATTGATTTCAGGGCTATATCAACCTTGGAGCGGCGAAATACTTTTTGACGGAAAACCAATCAAAGACATTGAGAGAACGGTTTTTGCGGGCTCTTTGTCGGTTGTTGACCAGGACATTATCATGTTTGAAGACACCATTGCAAGCAACATAAAGATGTGGGACGATTCAATTGAAGATTTTGAAATGATAATGGCCGCCCGCGATGCCCAAATTCATACGGACATTATGCATCGTGACGGAGGATATAATCACAAAATTATTGAGGGTGGAAAGGACTTTTCTGGAGGACAAAGGCAGCGTATGGAAATTGCCAGAGTTTTGGCTCAAGACCCAACCATAATAATCCTCGACGAAGCGACTTCTGCTCTTGACGCAAGAACAGAATATGAGGTTGTTAAGGCGATAAAAGAAAGAGGAATAACCTGCATAGTCGTCGCACACCGTCTTTCAACCATTCGTGATTGTGATGAAATAATTGTTATGGACAGAGGGAATGTTATTGAAAGAGGAACTCATGAAGAGTTGTATGCTAATGGTGGATATTACACACAGCTAGTATCTAGTGAATAAAGGGGGATATGAGATGAGTTGGTTTGATGAACAGATTAAGCAGCGTAAACGTGTCGATGATGCTGTGTTTGCTGATGCTTTCGTCAATATCGCTGGCTCTGTTATGGGCCGAAAAGTTCAAACAGCGCTTAGCGATGATATGCAGGTGACTAAAGACGCGGTTGATGAAATACTAAAATATTATCATATTAAAGTTCAGGATGTTCCGGATGAGATAAAAAATGTTGATGATCAAATTGAGTTTTTGCTCAGGCCCCATGGAATCATGAGAAGGACCGTTAAATTGGTCAAAGGATGGCACAAGGACGCAATAGGCGCGATGATTGCTTTGAGAAAGAGCGATGGCCACATAGTTGCGCTGATTCCAAGCGGGATAACTGGCTATAGTTTTGTTGACCCAGACACCGGAAAAAAACACAGGGTTACTGGGCGTGTTGAAGAGCTTTTCGAAGAAGAAGCCATGGTTTTTTATAAGCCTTTCCCTCTGAAAAAATTGGGAATTAAGGATCTTTTTCAGTATATGGTTCAGTCGCTTTCAATGGCAGATTTTGCCCTCATGGCAGGTTGCGCGTTGGTTGTGACAATAATTGGAACGTTAACTCCTAAAGTTAACAACATTATCTTTTCATATGTTATCGAAAACCACAGTATGCAGCTTTTAGGCGCTGTCACGGTGTTTTTGGCTGCAGTCATCTTGAGCAGTCACATGTTGTCGATAATTAATGGAGTTATAAACGCGCGAATAATAACAAAAATGAATATAACCGTTCAGGTTGCGACGATGATGCGGGTTTTATCTTTGCCGGCTAACTTTTTCAAGGCCTACAGCGCTGGTGAACTTTCTGCAAGAACCCAAGCAATAAACGAGCTTTGTAAAATGCTGATAACAAATGTTTTGCAGTCTGGAATAAATTCGTTATTTTCACTCATTTATATTACTCAGATTTTTGCATATGCGCCCGCGCTTGTTATTCCCGCGCTTTTGATTATTATCTCAACTGTTGTCGTTGGAGCTGCATCAGCTTTGCTTCAAATGAAAATTTTAGTAAAACAAATGACGATTTCTTCAGAAGCCAGTGGAATGACATATGCTTTAATATCTGGAATTCAAAAGATCAGGCTTTCTGGAGCTGAAAAGAGAGCATTTTCTCGCTGGGCTGATAAATATTCAAAACAGGCACAACTTACGTATAATCCGCCTGTTTTCATAAAAGTCAACGCTGTCATCAGAACAGCAATTGGCCTAATTGGAAGCATTGTCATGTACTATATCGCAGTCTCAAGCAATGTATCTGTTGCGGACTACTATTCTTTCACCACAGCTTATGGAATGGTCTCTGGAGCTTTTGGCGCGATGGCAGGAGTTGCGCTGGATGTTGCTAGAATAAAGCCAATTATGGAGATGGTTAAGCCGATTCTTGAAGCTCTTCCCGAGGTTTCTCAAGGAAAGAAAGTTTTAACCAGAATTTCTGGTGGAATAGAAATAAATAATGTGACATTTGGTTATGATGAAAGCATGCCTCCAATTTTGGACGATGTTTCGCTAAAAATTAAGCCTGGTCAATATGTCGCTATAACCGGAAAAACAGGTTGCGGAAAGTCAACCCTAATGAGGCTGATTTTGGGATTTGAAACTCCGAAAAAAGGATCTGTTTATTTTGATGGAAAGGATCTCCAGACGATAGATTTGCGGTCTTTGAGGCGAAAAATTGGCGTTGTTATGCAAAATGGAAAGTTGTTTCAGGGGGATGTGTTTTCAAATATTACCATTTCGGCGCCACAGTTGACGATGGATGACGCCTGGGAAGCAGCTGAAATGGCCGGAATGGCGGATGACATTCGTCACATGCCCATGGGAATGAACACAATTGTTTCAGAAGGAGGCGGCGGAATTTCCGGAGGACAGCGTCAGAGATTGATGATTGCGAGAGCGATTGCCCCAAGGCCGAAGGTTTTGATGTTTGATGAGGCGACGTCTGCGCTTGACAATTTAACTCAAAAGAAGGTTTCCGAGTCTCTGGATGGCCTAAAATGCACAAGACTTGTCATTGCCCACAGATTGTCAACAATCAAACAGTGTGACAGGATAATTGTTCTGGATAAAGGAAAAATCATTGAAGACGGAACCTATGATGAGCTGATTGCAAACAATGGTTTCTTTGCTGAGCTGGTTGAAAGACAAAGACTTGACAAAGGCGATTCAGACGAATCTAAACAAGAGGGTTGATTTGAATTACTAAATCGTTAAAACGTTTTTATGGAAAAAAAGTAAATATTTATATTGCAAGCATGAAGGGAGCAGTTGATGTACTACCGTGTGAAAGACAATTTTTTACTCAGGGGATGGAAGCTGCTCCCGTTTGCCTTATATGACTCGGATTCACATAAAACCCACTTTTTTGACCAAAAAACGTTTTTAGTGATCCTTAAGTGTGGTGGAGAGCGAGACTTTGAAGCTAAAAAGTTGCCGCCTGAAGACCAGCATAGGCTTGAAAAGCTTTTAAAGCGGGGAATTGTTGAAAAAATGTATAGGCCCCGAAGATTAAATAAAAAACAAGAATATAAATTTTTCCCTTCGAGATATATGGCTCAAGCTCAATGGTCGATAACAGGCCGATGTAACTACAAATGTAGACACTGTTTTATGTCTGCTCCAGAGGCAAAATTCGGCGAACTTTGTTTTGATGAAATGAAAAAAATAGTGAATGAGCTGAAAAAATGTGGAATATATAACGTTTCTTTGACTGGAGGAGAGCCGCTTGTTCGGAATGACTTTTTTGAAATTGTTGATGAACTCTCCAAAGCGGACATAAATATTTTATCAATTTACACTAATGGCAGCCTGATAACTGCTGATTTGTTGAAAAAAATCAGGTCAAAAAATCTTCGCCCTAAAATCCACATGAGCTATGATGGAAAGGGGTTTCATGATTGGATTCGGGGGGTTGAAGGAGCTCAGGAAGCTGTGATAAATGCGTTTAAAATATGCCAAAAAATGGGCTTTGAGACGACGGCGCAGATGTGTATTCATAAAAAAAATAAAGATGTGTTTTGCAAAACAATGCTGGAATTGGCTAAGCTAGGCTGCAAAAGGTTGAAGGTGAGTCCTGCTGTTTCCTTGGGAAATTGGTCTAAAATTTCTTCGGAATATGCCTTGTCGACAAAACAAGTTTATGACTGCTATCTTGAATATATCAAGCAATTTTTTGAAAATAAAATGCCAATATCACTGATGCTCGATGGATGCTTTTTGTGTGAAAAAAAGTCTGTTAGATATTCAATTCCATATACAAAGCACAGCAATAGAGTTGATTATCTTCAAAGGTCAGTTTGTGGGCATGCTAGAAATTCTCTATATATCAGTCCCGATGGAAATGTTTTGCCGTGTGTTGTCCTTTCCAACACCGCTTTTAAGAATAAATTCGCAAAGATTCCAAATACTAAATTAGAAGAGATTTTGAATGATTCATATTATATGAAGGTTATAGACTATAGGCTTAAGGATTATTTTGAGCGCAACTCAGAGTGTGCTAATTGCAAACACAGGTTTCTTTGTGGTGGCGGATGTCGAGGGCTTGCTGTTGCAAATTGCGGATCGAATTATTTTTCAAAAGATCTTGCTGCGTGCTTTTTCTTCAAAAATCGCTATCATGAAAAGGTCAAAAGCGTGGCTGAAACTGCGATAAAAAAATTAAATTCCTAGAAAATTAATGATATATTAAAAAATATGTTGGGAGAGCGATTTGATATGTCGGTTGAAAATGCCAAAAAATTCTTTGAAGATTTAAATTCAGATTCAAAACTGCAAGATGAATTGAAAAATGTAATCGAAAAAAACAACAATTTAAGCGATGAGCAAAAAAAAAATGAGATCGCAAGTTTTGCAAAAACCAAGGGGTATAATTTTTCGCCCGATGATCTAGATGGCCTTGAAACGTCGATTTTTGATTTTAGCAGCGATGAACTGTCGCATGTCGCAGGAGGAGGACTTGATGAAACTGACTACGATTGTGCTATTTTAATGTGGTTTTAAAAATTTGTCTCCCGAGCCCAGGTTATAGCATAAACACAAAATGAAAGTTATTAATTTGACATTAAATAGCGACAAAAACATTAGATATGTGTTTTCACTGACAGATGGTGATGATATTGAAAAAAGAACTGCTCACTATCTCCAAGTGGAGACATATACACAGCAAAATTTGACCGGTCATTTGCCTGGTTTGTGTTTCCAAAGTTTTATTAAATTATTTAGTTTATATCAGAAAAGGGGGGAGATTACAATGTCAAAAGAAAATGCAGAAAAATTTTTAAAACTAATAAATGAAGATCACAAACTGTCGGAGGAAGCAAAAAAATGTATAGAGGGCGGTAAGATTTCTTGCGAAACTTTAAGTAAACTTGCAAAAGAAAACAAATTAGAATGCAGCTCCAAGGAGCTTGAAGAAGCAATGGATAGTATGACGTCTCAACAAGATAGCGGTGAACTCGATGATTCTGATCTCGAATCTGTTGCTGGCGGTATAGGTTTAGGAGCTATATTCGCTTTATGGAAACTAATTCGGAGATAAGCGGAAAAAAATTTAAATTATTTAGTTTACATCAAATTAAGGAGGAGATTACAATGTCAAAAGAAAATGCTATTGAATTTTTTAAACTAACAGTTGAAAAGCCCGAATTGCTAGATGAAGCAAAAAAACATAATGATGCAGAAAACTTTTACGACGCTTTAAGCAAAATTGCGAAAGAAAAAGATTTGGAATGCAGCCCTGAGGAAATTGAGGGAGCTGAAAGTATGATGTCCCGTTTAAGTTCAGGTGAACTCGATGAGTCTGATCTCGAATCTGTTGCTGGCGGTGCCTGGTATAGTTTCGCTACAGATGCGTGGAGCTGGTGTAAAAAGAAATATAACGAATACGGCGAAGGAGTAAAGGAAGCATTTACCGCAGGGAAAAAAGCCTGGGACGATTGGAGAAATAAAAAGAAGCAATAACAAATCATAAAAATTTTAACGTTTAATTCATAACTACACTGGAGGAGGAAAAATGCACATAGTTACCAGTACATAGCCATATGTTTAAAAAATATATTTGGCTTAACTTGCTTTTCCCCTCCTTTTGTTTATTTTAAAAAAAAACACACATTACATATGGTGCTTTCCTTTATGACTTGGAGATTATTTGGGCTTATTTATATGAAAAAATTTGCAAGTTATAAAGGAGAGCACCCCCCAATAATCG
>CADAPX010000025.1 GCA_902789925.1 Oscillospiraceae bacterium
TTTGGCTGGCTCAAAGTTTTCATACATTTTCATATCCTCGTCTATATAGGCTTTTATGCATTCGACGAGAGCGTCTTTGAGCTTTGCGCGCTGATGGCGATCTTCTGGGAGATAGAGCGGATTTAAAACGTCAATAATAATTTTGGCTCGGTCTATATAGTTTTCGTTTTCTCTCAATTTTAAAATTGCGGCAATTACTTCCATTTTTTCATCTATCGGATCGTTTGAATAGTAAATTTTCGTGATGAGGGGTTTGAGCTTTTCGTTATATATATCATTTGAGCCATTTTCATATCCCGCATCATAATATTTTTGATATTCTTTTAAAATATTATCATTAAAATTTTGCCTGGGTTTGAGCCTAATTGCGTCTTCAAATCCAATTCTGACCGCGATGTCAAGATCATTTGGGTTTTCTTTGAGTTTTTTTAAATTTTCACAGCATATTTTAGATTCCAGTTCAACTATTTTTTTAACATCTTCGTCCTGTTCATCCAAAAGGCAGCCCAGTAGATTAGTTAATGATTTGATTGATTTTTCCAGTTCAAAAAGAAATAGTTTGTTATCATCACCAATATCTAAAGTGTCTATTTCCTCCAGTAATTCGCAGACTTTTAATGTTTCTTCTGAATCATAGACCGCTAAAGCATTTTTGAGCGAATTTATGTTTTCATCAACCTCTTTAACTTTTTTGGAAAGGGTGACATTTTTAGTGTTGGTGTATATTGCTCCAATCGAGGTTTCAAAACTTGCCAAAACAGCTGCTGCGCAAAAAACAGCCATAATCCTTTTAAAAAATTTAATTTTCATTTTAACATTTCTCCTTTATGTATTAATTAATATTTTAATTCTGTTTGACTTTTCTAATTATATCACATGTTTTGCGAAAATGTGTTAAAATTTTATTAAATATTTGTGAATAATTGTGAATTTTTTTGAACTTGCTTGAAGATATGGAAAATTTTAGGGTTTTATTGGCCAAACAAAACCTAAACTGCAAATTGTTTTTTTAGATATCACTTGACATATTATGATGTAAAATGATATAATTGGAGCGTAAATGAATGTAAATGTTGATTTAATTTTTTATCTTTGCTTCCTTTCCCATGGTTTGGGAATAAATATTAAAAACATATTTTAAATGTTCAAAGAAGGAGAGATTTTCATGCAAGGTTTATTAAAAATCAATTTAAATTTCAGCTTAAAAAGATTAATTTCAACTTTAATTTGTTTGATGATGGTTTTGGCAACTTTTCCAGTGCATATGCTTTACGGATCGGTTTGGGCGACAGATCCCAATATATCTCCTGACAAGACTATTCAATTGAAAAACGATACGATCGGTCAGGTTGCTACTTGGATGAGTGATATAGGCCCTTTGGATGGTAAGGTTTTTCGTGATGACGAAAATCCGGTTAATATAATACTTATTAACGTAGCAGAAGATATTGATGTCACGTCCCCCGACGATACATTCGGCAATGGCCGCGCCAATAGCCTCGCTGATATCCTAGCCAAGCTCCCCGCCAAACCCTCCAGCGAGAAACTCACCGATATCCTCCAATATCTCCCTGAAAGTGTCAGCGGCCAGATCCTCGACAATATCCGCACCAGTATCTGCAGCAGTATCATCCCCCAGCCCCCAACCAATATCTTCCAAAATCTCAGTTCCCCTCTTACAGCCGAGAAACTCTCCGACCCCCTCGGAACTCTCACTGCCAATGACACCACTATGTGCCTCGCAAACAGCCTCGGCGGAGATCTCAAATCCGTGCTCGTCGACAACCTCAAAGGCAATATTACCGACGAGTCTCTTCAACCTGAGTTCACATCCGAACTTCTCAGCCGGCTCAGCCTCGAGAACCAAGCCAAGCTTCTCACCCAGTTCACCAACGAAAGCCTCGCCGAGCTCCTCAAAACGCTCCCCGACGAGAGCCTCGCCAAGCTCCTCAACACTCTCTCCGCCGACAGCCTCGTCCAGCTCCTCTCCAATAACTTCTGCAATCCCGAAATTGCTGCTCCAACAATGACGACTGGGAGTGATGGAAATAGATATCTTTTTGACTTCACCGATAAGCGATTTAAAGATAAAACGATAATTATAGATGGGTCAAAAAGAAATAAGCAAGGGAAAATAATTGAAGGGTGCAACAAAATAACCATAGACAATGCTGATTTATTTTTCTTGAACATGCAAAATTGCAAAGTTATTTTAAAAAACATCGTGATTGATGGTAAGGATAATAGTGAAATAAAAAGAAACGACGCTTTCATCAACGTTGGGCTAGCGTCGGAATTAGAAACACGTCAAGCAACCATTCAAGATTGTTGTAATGGTGCGGAAAGTGGTTATGGAGGCGCAATAAACAATAGAGGAAATTTGAAATTTTTACAAGAAAGTAAAATCAATAATTGCACTTGTGGGGTCGCAAAAAGCTGTGGAGGCGCGGTATATAACACTGGAATATTGATAATGGATGAAAAATGCGAAATTAACGATTGTGGTTGCGTGCAAAGTGGAGGGGCTATATACAACCTTAACCAGGTGATAATTGCAGGAGAAAGCTCGATTAATGGCAATTCGGGGGAATCAGAAAGTAAGAATGCCCATCTTGGCGGAGCAATATATAACGCCAGCGTAGGAGTGGTGACTATTGACAGTTGCAGCATTAAGAACTGTTTTGCCAATGACTTTGGAGGCGCCATATATAATGACAGTACTGCAGCGTTAACTATTAACAAATGCGATATCGCTGATTGTCATGTTGCTGCTTCTGACGCAAATGAGGAACGCGCAGATGCCATATATAATAAAGGCGTCTTGACGCTTCCTTTCAACGAATTAGGACTATTCAGTGTTACATTACCTGAGGGCCATGATAATTGTGGCCACAATAGCGATTCCAATGAAATTTATGGATATAAAGGAATTTATAATGATAATGGAATTGTTCGATCAAATCCAAGTTATAAAATTAAGTTTATTGATAAGGATACAGAAGAAATACTGGGTCAGGGAATGTTCACCAAGTATTCTGATGTGTGTGTTCCCAAGCGAGCAGGATATAAGTTTATTAGCTGGGTCGATGAAGACCCAAAAACAACACCTGTGACGGATGATAAATTTAAATTAACCGATGATATTATACAAAACGCAAAGACTGATGGCATGATAACTTTAACCGCCACGTATAAAAAAATATATACAATACAATATATTTATGAAAATAAAGTTGTTGCAACAAAGAAAGACTGTATACGCGATGAAACGGCAATTAACACGATTATGTCTGATAAATTGAGCAATATCACTGTGGATGGCGATAAAAACCTTAGTAGCAAGGTAGAGCTAAAGCTTGGCTATGAATTTTCGAAGCTTACTTATGGTGAAGCTTTGGAGTATGTTGCTGGGGGAGAAGCTGTAACGGATTGGGAAAACTTGATTAAAGTCGCAATTGGTGATGTGATACCGATTTTTTTAAATCATAAGCCAAAAGAATATGCGATAAAGTATGATGTTCCTGATGTAAAAGACGCCTCCATTCCAGATCAAAAGGTTAAATTCGGTGAAGACATTAAAGCAGTGACTCCGCCTAAAAAACTGGGATATGATTTCAAATGCTGGCATGTTTTGGACAGTGGTGGAACTGAATTGAAGGAAAATGGCAAGCCTATTGACCTCGAAACAGCAAAAGCTTCTTGGGAGACCTTAGCAAATGCTGCTGATGGTAGTAACATCATAAAACTAAAAGCGGTGTACACGCCAAAAACATATACTATAAAATATAACACGTATAGCATGGATACGGTTTCCTCTACAAGTTACACATCAGATGAAACAGGATTGCTGACCTCTTATGTTAACATAACTGTTACATCTATTGGCCAACCACGTCAATTAGGTTATGAATTTAAAAAGTGGGTATATACCACACCTGAAGGAAAAGATGCGGATGTTAAGGGCTCTATATGGAGCAACTTAATAGAAAGCGCAATGGTTGATTCGCAAGGCAACAACGTCATCGTTCTCAGGGGCATATACGAAAAAATCGAGCCGGAAGAGACGAAAAAGTCTTCTCCAAAAAATTATTCCAGTGTCGATGGCAAGGGATATGCAAGCGGATCCGTTATTATGAATCGGAGTTTTTTTGGAAACGCTTAAGATTTTAGATTTATAGGGCAATAATCCCATTTCAAAACAAACAAACCGCCAGCTCAAACGGAAAGCTGGCGGCTTGTTATTTTTTTAGTTTTTTGATTATTGATACACAGCTTCCAAAATGATCAGGTTGTCGCCGTATTCATCAACAATCGCGCTTTTTATCAAATCTTCCCAAGTCGGTTTATTGTTTTCATTAAATAGACCATTCACGCCATATTTCCAATTTTTCGTATAAACAGTAGTTTTAGTTCTTCCCGCTGAATATGCATTCGGGATGTAGCTATTCGCAATTTTTTGGTTTAATTGTGAGTTTTTGTCTTTGCCGATATAAAATTCTTCATCCCTAATGTTGTCTGAACTCCTTGTGTTATATTTTATAATATATTTTTTTGGCGTGTAGACTGCTTTTAATTTTATTTTACCCTCATCATCAGCGGCTTTTGCTAAAGTCTCCCAATTCGCTTTTGCTGTTTCGAAGTCAATAGGCTTGCCATTTTCCTTCAATTCATTTCCATTTTTGTCCAGAACATGCCAGCATTTGAAATCATATCCCAGTTTTTCATTCCAAGGCGTCATTGTTTTAATATCATCGCCGAATTTGACTTGTTGCGAAAGATCTATATTGCCCTTCAAGTCTTTAACGGTTAAAGGTTTTTCGTTTTCATCAACATACTTCAAATCGTACTGTTTTGGAGCGTGATTTATCATGAATGTTATAACATTTCCATCAGCCCGACTTATCAAATTATCATAGTTTGGGCCGTTTTCGAGAATTTCAAGATTATCACGGCTATAGGTGATTTTAGACAATTCATAACCCAGATTTGGCTCTGTTGCTTTCTTAAAATTCCCATCGTTTGAAGCAATTTGGGAAGGGTTAAAGTCATTCACATTCGAAGCGTTAATTATTTGATCTTTTTCTGATTTGATGAGTCTATTTTTACAAATATAATTTATTGTGTATAGTTTATCGTATTTGGCTTTTAAAGTTATCACCCAATCTTTTTCAGTATTAATGATATTGTCGTTTAACTTGAACGTATACGTATCATTTGATTTTGTTGTTGTAATTTCTTCATTGCCATTGCCACACGTCAGTTTATTTAATCTATATCCAGGTCTGCTAGGAACCGTACAGTCGTTATCCTTGGTTGCAAAATTTTGAACATATAATTTTTCTGAAGGATTGTCGACATTAACAAAAACCAGTTTATAGTATGGGGATATATAATAATCACTGCAATAGATTCCGGGATATCCAAGAACTTTATCTTCGGGCGAATTATAGTATTTTTGCAAATCATCAGCTGACAATGTTCTGTTTGAGTCATTAGGATTGGTAAATGAGGCCGGTTTGCCAATTGTTAAATCTGTGCTAAAATTACACTTAACCGAGGAACCAATAAAGATATTGCTGCCTCTCTCGTTAGATGAGCAATTTGTAATTTGGCCTTTCATCAGTCTTAACTCTCCATCTTCAATGCATATCGCGCCTCCTCCGCCGCCTTTTTCATAGAATTCAGCAATCGACACTGTTTCTTTTTCAATCACGTGTCCTTTTTGGCCGGCTTTGCCTTTTTGAGCTATATCGACAGAAGTCCCTTTCAGATTGGGAAAACCGCCTTTATCAAAGTGGTCTGTTGATATGCTATATATTCCTTTTTCGTTGACGGAAATAAAGGCCTCATTAATAAGGTTATCTTCTTCTGCAGGATATTTAATTATTGGATCTAAACTGCTGCCACCACTGCCAACGTCACCACCATTGCCAACGTTACCACCATTGCCACCATTGCCACTAGTAGAGTAAAAACTCATGAAGTAGTGGTTTACTTTAATAACAAAAAAATAAGCTCTTCCTTCTGCACCATTGCCTCCATCACCTCCTCGTCCTCCATTATGGCCATTGCCACCATTGCCACCATTGCCTCCCACAATGAGATTATCAACTTTAATTGAGATAATTTGGCCATAGTCAGAGATCAATGAGCCGCCGTTTCCGCCATTACCGCCGTCTCCGCCATTACCGCCGTTTCCGCCGTTTCCGCCATTACCGCCGTTGCTTATAAAAGTTCCTTTTCCAGCATGACCGCCATTCCTCCCGTGACCGCCTTTTTTTATTTCAGTTCCCATGCCTCCATTACCGCCATTACCGCCATTTCCGCCGTTAGTTCCATGAAATTCATCATACGTATATTTTACTTCTGTTCCATTACCGCCATAACCGCCATTTCCTCCTTTTGCTCCATTACCGCCATTACCGCCATTACCGCCATTTCCTCCTCTTTTTCCACTGCCTCTATTGAAAATCATTAATGATGGCACTTTATTTTCAATCAAATTGCCATTGATATCTTCAACCAAGTTTAAATTTTTATCCACCTGGTACCACAGCCAATATCCTTGATGATATATGTTCGGGGAGGTTGCATACCTTGACGGGGTTTCTGTACCTCCGTCTCCTCCGTTTCCGCCATCTCCGCCATCTCCATACACGCTTAAACAGTTGCTAATTGTTCCGTTATTCAGGACAATTTTTCCACCGCCGCAGCAATAAATCGCCCCGCCTTTGCCTCTGCCGCCATTGCCGCCGTCTTGGCCATCGCGTCCCGTATCTCCATCTGCTCCTTTTCCGCCATTTCCTCCAATAGCTTGACAATTGGAAATTTTCGCGTTTTCGGGAATATCGACGTCACTGCCAACACCAATTGTCACTTGACCGCCTTTGCAATATATCGCGCCTCCTAAAGCATCCTCCCCGTCTTCTCCGGCGCCTCCATTGCTTCCTCTATTGATGCAATTTTGAATTATTGCACCGTGTCTCACGTTTAATATTGGAATGTAATTTGAGTTTTTATCTTTTTCCAGATGAATAAAAGCTCCTTGCCTTATTTGACTTTGTCCGTCAATTTTTATGCTTTGTAAATTTACTGTTCCACACTTCACGCGCAGGAAAAACAAGTTCGGATTTGAGATATTTACAGCAAATCGGTCATTTGTTTTTATTGTTATATTTTTGCCCTTAAATCTATCATCAGTAAAATCGAAAAGGTATTTCTTCCCAGTGCTAGTAGTAGTCATTGTTGGAGGCATTGTTGGAGGCGATGTGGCGCTAATGGTTAAACTTGCGTTTATATTAATATTTATAGTTGTTTTACCGTCCAGATTGGCAGTTGACAACTGATTATCCAGCCATTTCGACACATTCTGTAGCTCTTCTGTATTATTAAGGTTAAGTGTTATTGTATCATCACCGTCTGCCCAAACCATGCTTTTAAGCAATAATAATGGAAAAGTTGATAAAATCATAGATACACAAATTAAACTTGAAATTAACCTTTTTAATCCGCCATGTAAACTAATTTTTGATACACTTGACATAAAAAATCCTCCTAACAAAATAATTTAAAATGAGTTTTGAAAATTCACTTTCCAAACCACTGAAAATGGGATTAAAAGGATAAAACTAACCCTAAAACCGCCCATACTTAAATTATATCATATTATGACAATTTATGCTAATTTTTTTAAAACAAATTTTAAAGGCGCCGGGCCCAGCATTTGCCACGGACCTTTTGGAAGAGGAAGGGAGGCTCGGAAAGATTTAATATTACAGTTAGTTGTGAGCTGGCAGCGCTTCCCTTGTTTTTGCATGGTTTTTTAGAATGCCCTTGAGGATAGGCTGAATTTTTGGGCTTTTAGATGGATAAAGTTGGACTTTTTAAGCAAGAGTTTTATTGGCCAAATATAACCTGATTGAAATAATTGTGAATTTTTTTGAACTTGATTGACAATATTTTCCATTACATGATATAATCAAAGGCCTAAGTTTTTAATTATGTGGAGGTTGGCTTAAAAGTGAAGTTTAGGCAAGGGTCTATTTTAAAAAGAGGACTGCAAGAGTTTGTTTGCATTTTGGTTTGTTTGATGATGGTTTTTCTGCTTAATATGTTTGGCGGAGTGGCGTGTGCTGCGGGAGAGCTAAATTTGAAATTAAGAAAAATTGAGGATGTTAAAGGTTGGTTTGATTGTGAATTGGCCAATATCGATATGATTGAGACCATCAACATTGAGGTTTTAGATAGTGTTAGGATATGTGAAAATAGCATCTGTAGAATGAGCCCTGAATCTGATTGTATTTTTGATTTTTCTGGTCCAAGATTTAAGGGCAAAACCATAAATATAAACGGTAATGGTAAGACGATAGTGAATGAATGCGGGGTGTGTCTTTTATCCATCAAGGATTGCACGCTTAATTTAAATGATGTTGTTATGGATGGAAAAGATGTTGAGGGCGAAACAGCTGTTGAGGCGATTAGGTCAGCAGATGATCGGGTTTGCGTTTTAAATTTAAATGGAAGCAGCAAAATTAAAAAATTTCGTTGCGCCAGGAAAGATGAAATGATTGATACCGCTAATTGCTCCTTAATTACCGGGCATGGTGGTGCAATATTGTGTGATGGAGCAACAATAAATATGAACGCGCGAAGCAGCATAGTTGGATGTTGGGCTGACTACGGCGGAGCGATATATGTTATCGACGGAGCGTTGAACATGAACGCGCGAAGCAGCATAGCTGGATGTTGGGCCGACTCTGGTGGAGCAGTATATGCATCAGGTGCAGCAATAAATATGAACGGAAATAGTCGGATTAGTGAATGTCGAGCCACCTTCCAAGGCGGAGGAATATATGCTGTGGGCTCAACTGTGAATATGGACAAAAGCGCCAACATAAGCGGATGTGAGGCAAGTGATGGAGGAGCAATAAAGGGCAGCGATGAACTTGATGGCCACAGGGCAATCAAGCAATCTAATGGAGCGCGAACGCAATGCAAGCTTAACA
The DNA here is from genome assembly GCA_902789925.1 of Oscillospiraceae bacterium. GTDB lineage: Bacteria > Bacillota > Clostridia > Oscillospirales > Ruminococcaceae > RUG12519. The sequence goes on from CADAPX010000025.1 coordinate 9,006, forward strand.
AAAAGCGTCCAACAAGGCCACGCTGTCAAGGGATAGTGAAAATGAACGGGAAAAGCAAGATTTGTGGATGCAGGGCTACTTGTCAAGGTGGAGCTATGTCTGTTTATTATGTTAAAGTTGTGATAGATGAAGGCAGCGTTATTAGTGGATGTGTGGTTGATGGAGATGGCGGCGCAATATATGGATGGAAAAGTGAGATAGAGCTGGCCGGACAGAGCAAGATCAAAAAGTGCACAGCTAAGTTTGGCGGAGCGGTGAGATGCAGGTCAGGCAGTGACGCGATTGTTTTCAGGGGTGGTTTAATTGAAGATTGCAGTGTTACTTTCGATGGAAAGGGAGATGCGATTTATTTTGATTTTTACGAGGCCCCTTTGAAGATCGCCGATTCAGAAACTGACTCATTCAAAATCACTTTGGCGAATGGTCATGGGTATGGGAAATGTTTCCACAATGCGGGTGTTTTTTGCGAATATGATGGAGTGTATTGTGAGCAAATAAATTTTGTTGAATATTTGCCAACATATGCGTTGATTTTTGAGGTTGTTGCTGATGATGTGACATTATCCAAAAAGACTGTTTTGGCTTGTGAAGGAGGAGAAGTAGATGTCGCTAAAATTATTGAAAATGGGTTTATCAATTTGAAGCATGGTGATTTAGAAGTTGAGGTTCGTGATGGGAAAGTAAAGCTGGATGAAAAGATGATGAAAAAGGCTGATGAAAACAGTATGATATTTTTGAAGGTATATGTGGATCCGGCTAAGGTTGATTCGTGTGGGTGTGTTGTTTTTTAATTTTTCTTGACAATATTTTCCGTTATGTGATATAATCAAAAGCCTAAGTTTTTAATTGAATGGAGATTTTGTGGTGAAGTTTAGGCAAGGGTTTATTTTAAAAAGTGGACTGAGAAAATTTTTCTTGGTTTTGGTTTGTTTGATGATGGTTTTTTTGCTTAATATGTTTGGTGGAGTGGCGTGTGCTGCAGGGGAGGTTTGCCTTAAGTTAGGTCGGATTGAGGATGTTAAAGGTTGGCTTGATTGCGAATTGGCTGGCCTTGAGGACGTGAACGCCATTAACATCGAATTGTGTGATGACATATATATAGGCTATGACGTTTTTGGTTTGGGTAATGGCGATTGTGCTATGAATCCAGGGGAAAATTATATTTTTAATTTCACTGATCCAAGATTTAAGGGCATGACGATCAACATAAATGGTCATGGGAAAAAGATAACTGTTTGCAAGCGTGATTTGCTTTTTTTGCGTGCTAGCGATTGCGTTGTTAATCTAAATGATGTTAGGCTTAGCTCGCGTCATGGGCTAACAAGACAAAGCAGTTGCATATACCTGGGCGCGCCTTCAGAAGGTCAAAAATCTGTTTTAAATTTAAATGGAAGCAGCAGCATCGAGGGATTTTGTTCCTTGATAAATGGGGGAGCTATATTTGCTGAGAGCTCAACTGTGGTCAACATGAACGACGACAGCGTTATCAGCGGATGTTTTGTTGAAAGTCGCGCCTGGATTGAGACGCTTATTGCGCAAAAGGGTGCGGGGTGTGTTGATGAAAATGGAGGGGCCATATGCGCGCAAGGCTCAGCCTGCATCAACCTAAACGCAAACAGCAGCATTGTTGAATGTGGTTCAGAAAAAAACGGAGGCGCCATATCCGTAAAAAGTGGAACAGTGAACATGTATGGAAAAAGCAGGATTAGTTCTTGCAGGGCTAGTTGCGGCGGTGGAGCGATATATGGAAAGAGCGCAACGGTTAGTTTGAACCAAAACAGCGAAATTGCTGGTTGTGAGGCTGCTGATTTTGGCGGATGGGCGATATGTTTGGAAAGTGGAACAGTAAATATGAACGAAAATTGCAGGGTTGTTGGCTGTGAATTCAGTCGCACTGAGGCAATACTTGTTGATGAGGGAAAGGTTATCATGAACGCAAACAGTGAAATCAGTGGGTGTAAAACGAGGCGTAATGGGGCAATATGCGTTTTTTACGGTTTGGTGGAAATGAACGGAAAAAGCAAGATTAGCAAATGTAAGGGCATGGAAGCAGGAGCTATATATGTTAGAAAAGGCGATGTTTCTATGAACGGAAACAGCATGATTAGCGATTGTGAAGCTGAGTATGGCGGAGCGATAGATGTTCTTAATGGAAACGTTTTTATGAACGAAAACAGCAGTATTAGTGACTGTCAAGCTGGAGAGGGCGGGGCCATAGATGTTCTCAGCGGAAAGGTAACCATAAATGCAAACAGCAGCATTAGAAGGTGCAAGGCTGAAGGCAAGGGCGCTGTGTATAGTGGTGGATGCGCAACAGTGGTTTTAAATGGAGGCAGGATTGAAGACTGTTGAGACCTTGATTGATTTGTCAGCGCGAGGGGGTGTTACTAATAAATTTTACTTGACAAGATTTTCTATTTTGTGATATAATCGAGAGAATGAATTTTCTATATAGATGGAGGTTGCTTTTGATGGTGTTAAAGAAACTGGTTTCAAGGTTGACTTGTTTTTTGATTGCCGCGGGTGTTTCGCCCATACATGCTTTTAACAGTGCAGTTTATGCTGACAGCGAGAAAGAAAAAAACGTTGTGGTGCTGAACGAGGCGCATGATGATGACGAGAATAACGTTGTGGTGCTGAACGAAGCGCATGATGACGAAAATAATGTTGTGGTGCTGAACGAGGCGCATGATGACGACGAGAATAACGTTGTGGTGCTGAACGAGGCGCATGATGATGAGGAAGAGAAGGTTATTGAGCTGCAAAAGGCAAGTGATGATGATGAAGAGAAGGTTATTGAACTGCATAAGGCAAGTGATGATGAAGAAAAGGTTATTGAACTGCAAAAGGCAAGTGATGATGAAGAAGAGAAGGTTATTGAGCTGCAAAAGGCAAGTGATGATGATGAAGAAAAGGTTATTGAACTGCAAAAGGCAAGTGATGATGAAGAAGAGAAGGTTATTGAACTGCAAAAGGCAAGTGATGATGATGAAGAGAAGGTTATTGAGCTGCAAAAGGCAAGTGATGATGATGAAGAAAAGGTTATTGAGCTGCAAAAGGCAAGTGATGATGATGAAGAGAAGGTTATTGAACTGCAAAAGGCAAGTGATGATGAGGAAGAGAAGGTTATTGAGCTGCAAAAGGCAAGTGATGATGAGGAAGAAAAGGTTATTGAACTGCATAAGGCAAGTGATGATGAGGAAGAAAAGTTCGTTATTGATCTGAATGAGGCGCATGATGACGAGAATAATGTTGTAGTGCTGCACGAGGCGCATGATGATGACGAGAATAATGTTGTAGTGCTGCACGAGGCGCATGATGACGAGAATAATGTTGTAGTGCTGCACGAGGCGCATGATGATGACGAGAATAACGTTGTGGTTTTGCACGAGGCGCATGATGACGAGAATAACGTTGTAGTGCTGCAAAAGGCAAGTGATGATGAAGAAGAAAAGTTTGTTATTGATCTGAATAAGGCAAGTGATGATGATGAGGATTTGGCTGATTTTTGATTAATATTTTATTTTTAGCATAATTGCACTATTTAAGGCTTTTTAAATGTGTTATTTTAGGTGATATTTAACAAATATTTGATTATGGTATGGACAAAAATTGTTTTAGGCTGTAAAATGGTGTTGCTTTGTTTGTGATATCGTTGGGAGGGATTAGGTGACTGATTTAAAGAAATTATCCACTGTTGGCGTTGTTTTGGTGATATTTTCCGTCGTTTTTGGATTTAATAATTCTCCCCTTGCTTTTTATCGCATGGGATATGCTTCAATATTGTGGTATTTGTTTGCTGGGGTCACTTTTTTCCTCCCTGTTATGTTTATGGTTGCTGAATATGCGTCGTTTTTTAAAAACAGTGGTGGCGGTATGTATACATGGCTGGCTGCGGCCAAGGGGGAGCTTTATGGCTTTGTTGGGGCGTTTATTTTCTATTTTGCTTTTATGGTTTGGATGATAACCGTCTCTATTAAAATATGGATTCCTATGTCGTCGTTTTTGTTTGGCGAGGACACAACGCAAAGTTGGAGTGTTTTGGGCCTAAGTTCATCCCAGACTATAGGCGTTTTAGCGGTTGTTTTGATGCTCTTGATAACTTTTTTCGCGACCAGGGGATTTAATAAAATCTCTTTCATTGCCAAGTTTGGCGGAATTGCGAATGCTGCGATAAACTGTCTTCTTTACTTGGCCAGTTTGGCTGTTTTGGTTTTGACGGGCGGGGAGTTTGCGCAGCCTATTGAGGGCGTGGAGTCGTTTTTTTGCTCTCCAAATGCTCAGAGCGGGGATTTGTTTTTCATTTTTGGCTTCATTACATTTGCTTTGTTTGCGTATGCGGGTCCGGAAAGTTTGGGAAGTTTGGTTGAAAAGACCAAGTCGACGAGGGCGTTTTCCCGCGGCATTTTGCTCTCCGCGCTGTTTATAGCTTTTGGATATTCTTTTTCGATATTTTGCTGGGGAATCAGCCATAACTGGTCTGAGCTTTTTTCAGCAGAAGGCGTCAATATGGGCAATGTTTTGTATGTTATGATGGGCAATTTAGGCCATAGACTCGGGATTGCTTTGGGGCTTTCGGCTGAATCAGCTTTGTCGATGGGTGTGTGGTTTGCTCGGGCGGTTGGTTTTTCAGTTTTTATGACCTATATGGGGGCATTTTTCACAATAATATATTCTCCGCTCAAAACGATCCTAGACGGAGCGCCGCAGGGGCTTTGGCCGAAGTTTTTTTCGACAAAGAATAGGTTTGACATGCCGCATATTGCAATGTGGATTCAAACGGGAGTTATTTGTTTTTTTGTTCTCATATTTTCTTTCGGTGGCCAGGGGGCTAAATCGTTTTACAATATTCTAATTTTGCTTGCTAATGTTGCGCAGACTATGCCGTATTTGTTCATCTCTGCTGCTTTTCCCGCCTTTAGGAAAAACAGCGCTTTAAATCATGAATACACTTTGTTTAAGTCCAAGGCTATGGTCTATATGGCGGCTGTTTTGGTTTTTTTCGTCGATTTGTTAGCCAACATATTTATCGTTATTCATCCGGTATTAGCTGGGGAGAGCGATGCGGTGTATCAGGTGGTGTGGATGGTTGGCGGGCCGATTTTGTTTTTTCTAGCTGCTATCATGATATTTTACAGATACAAAAAAAGATCCAGAAGCGGATGAGTGTTGGCTTGGTTGGGTTTTTTTGGGTTTTAAAAATTTATTTTTGAAAATTTTAAATAAACTATTGACAACTTAAATTGTTTGATGTATAATATGGGCTGTCGAGGTTGTTTGTGGATTTGATTTGGAATTTTTCCTTTGATTTTTGCATATCAATTGT
>CADAPX010000026.1:0-13896 GCA_902789925.1 Oscillospiraceae bacterium
GGCATTATAGAAAAATTTTGAGCCTGGTGGAAAAACGCAAAGTGAGGGTGATGTTTTTTTAAACGCATCACTTTCAATTTTTTTGATAAAACTTTTGGGAATTTTGAAAAATATAGTCAAAAAATAAACTTGAAAATTTGGTGAATTTGCCAGTTGTTTTTTCCCTTTTTTAAATTTATAATGAATGGTATAAGTAAAGTAAATGTTGATACGAGAATGTATATACCTTTAGTTTATTACATTTCAGGAGGGTGTTTATGAAAAAGGTTTTATCAATAATATGCAGCTTGTTTATTGTTTTTAGTTCGTTTACGGGGAACGTTGGGTTTGCCATGGATCCGCCAAAGAAAAGTGCTAATTGTGAGGTTGAGGAAAATAATGATGTGCATATTTTTTGCAGTGCGGATGACGGAAATGCCATGCCAACTTGTGTTTCAATTGCATCTGTGCTTGAAAATGCCGGAGATGAAAAGATAAATATTCACATAGTGTCGTTTCAAGACAATAAAATGGGCGAGCAAAACATTAAAAATATTGAAGCATTGAAAAATATTAGAGACTTTGATTTTGATTTTGTGTATTTTGATAAAACGCGACTTGACGAATTTGAAACAAGTGGGTGGAATAAGTCCATAATGGTGAAACTTTATTGTGCAGAACTGTTTCCTAATTTGGATCGCATTATATGGATAGACGATGATTTAATAGTTTTGAAAAGTTTGAAAAATTTATATAATTTAGATATGGGGGATAAATATTTAGCGGCAATTGAGATGTATCAAAAATCTCGCAATAGCGATAGGCGTTGGGTTAATGCCGGAATAGGACTATATAATCTTAAAGAAATGCGCAAAGATAATGTTCAAAAAAGTTTACTTGACAGCGCTAAAGAATATGCCGTTGGCAGAAGCAAAATAACTCACGCCCGTGGAGGGGTGGAAGAATATGCGCTAACATATGGGATGCCTAAAGATAAGGTCTTCGTTTTGCCAGTGGAATATGCCCTTTTGATCGGTTTTTATAGTACCACCAATGTTCCATGTAAAATGAGTGATATTGTTGCGATGCATTTTGGTAATCCCAATAATAAGCCATGGACAAATCTAAATGTGTTTTGTGCTAAAAAGTGGTATGAATATGCTCTAAAAACTAATTTTTTTGACAAAAGTGCGAAAGATGTTGGTTTCAAAATTGACCTTTTGCAAAAACTTGATTCTAAATCCACAAAAAACGTTGAAGACGGCATCTACACCATTTCAAGCAAGTTAGACTCCAACAAGTGCTTAGATATAAACCACAGTAGCAAAGAGGACAAGGCAAATTTGCAACTGTGGCAAAAAAATGAAACTGATGCTCAAAAATTTAAAATTCAGTATCAGGCCGAAGGCTATTACACAATAGAGGCGGTATGTTCTGGAAAATTTATTGATGTTTCAGACTCCAGCAAGAACAAGGGAACTAATATACAGCAGTACAATAATAGTGGAACCGATGCGCAAAAATGGTTTATTGTTCCAGATGGAGAGGGGTATTGTTTCTTCTTGCCTAAGTGTAATAATCTTTTTATGGATGTTAGATATTCACAAACACAAAACGGAACAAATGTTTGGTGCTGGCTTTTAAATGCAAGTGATGCTCAAAGATTTAAGCTTGAAAAATGTGAAGATAAACCAAGTTTAAGCAAACCAAATAAGGCTCAAAAACTTGCGGGTAAACTCAGGCCAAACAAGCCCGGTGATTCAAAAAAATCAGCGTAATTTCGACAATATATATGACTATCGGTAAAATTAAAAATATATATTTGAAGTAGGGGTGGCGTGCAAAAAAAACGCCGCTTCTGCTTTTTGTTGCAAAATTTTGAGAAATTTGAGTTTGATATTAGGGAATTGTCCCTCAAGGACGCTCCGGCTACCACTTATCACGGATACTTTCAAAGGAACTTGAGCTTGAGGGAGGTTTAATAATCAAGTCCGTTGTGAGCTGGCGGCGCTTTAAGCTGCCGGCTCCATTGTTTTTTGGAACACAATTGAGGATGGTTTAATATTACAATCCGTTTTGAGCGTGCCCGCCCTCAAGGCGCCAGCCTACCACTTATCACGGACACTTTCAAAGAAACTGTGCTTGAACAGGTTTAATATTACAGTTAGTTGTGAAATGGCAGCTCAAGGACATTAACTTACCTCTTATCACGGACGCTTTCAAAGGAACTGTGCTTGAGCAGGTTTAATATTACAGTTAGTTGTAAACACAACCGCTCTCGAGGACATTAGCCTACCACTTATCACGGACGCTTTCAAAGGAACTGTGCATAAGGGAGGTTTAATATTAAAGTCCGTTGTGAGCTGGCGGCGCTTTAAGCTGGCGGCGCTTTAAGCTGGCGGCTTTATTGTTTTTTGGAACGTGATTTAGGATGGCTTAATTTTAGGAGTCATTTAAATCAAAATATAAGTCCCTTCCAGCAACGGGACTAAAAGGGACGAATCTAACCCACCCTAAAACAATACAATTTGTATTCTTTATTTTTGCAAAAATCTGTTAAAAATTTACAAAAAGTTAACATTTAATTTGTGTTTTTGTGATATACTGCCTCTCATGGAAATATTTATTTATACTATGTGTGAAAAATATTATGTTTTAAGGAGTTAGGTTTGTTTATGCGCATAAAAATTTTAAAAAAGATTCTTGCGATCATGCTTGCAGGTGCTGTTGGCATGGCAACGCCGGGGATTTCTGTGAGTGTTGCAGCTTCTGGAAAAGGGAAAAAATCAGCAACTAAAAAAGCCACAAAGAAAAAGAAGAATAAGCAAAAAGAGGAGAAAAAAGAAGACGAGAAAATCGAGGAAAACAAAATTGAAGAAGAAAAAGTGGATTTTACTTTAAATTCATCAGAAAAATTTCAAATTGGGCCTATTGAATTTATTAATTTTGCCCCACATATTAACACTATATCACCCGCTGCAGAACAAGAGGATTGTTTAAAATTTTTTGGACTTTTTGGACTTTTAGAAAAAGGCCTTAATAATGAGCAGGACACCAAAGATTTTGTTGACATTTTCCACAAACTATTGACAACCACAGATTTTTTTGAAAAATTTAAAGAAGACAACCGCCTAAAATTTATCAAGTCCATTCAATCGTTGCTGCAATGTCACGTGACTAACGAAACTAGAAGAAAAATTGTTCAAATCATTGGCGAGTTATCCACCAAGAATTTGTTAAAAGTTTTTCCAAAAAAAGATGTTCAATTCTTTGCGGAATGGATTTTTAAGTGCCCAATTGATATTGACATTAAAAAAGATCTTTCAGAGTCCCTCGAAAAATTAATTACACACCATTTTTGGTTTATATCAAATCAAAAAGCGCCAATTTCCAAGCTGATTAGTGTTTTGGAAAAGTGTATGGATGTTGATGAGGCCAGAAAAAATGTTCTTGAGATTATAAAGACTATTATAAAAGACGACATTATTAACAGCCAAAATTGTGATTGTAAAATTTTAAACATAATAAATATTTTGAAAAATTGCGAAAATGAAGAGTGTGACGCTAGAAAACAGATTGCAAGTTTGATGGATTTAAAATTGGTTTTTGCAAATCCTGACTCTTATAGCAAAGATGACATTTTAATCATGGTGCAGATATTAGACGAATGTTCAAATTCTGATGATGCCAAGCAATTTGTTGCAGCTGCAATTGAAAAATTAATTAGGCGGGAATTTTTAAAAAATTTTTATAAAAATGACATTAACATCATATTACAAATATTAAACAAATGTTCAGATTCTGATGATGCTGGTCAATTTGTTGCATCATGTATTTCAGCTTTGTCCAACGCTAATTTGTTATCAAGACATACTAGACGTGAGGAAATAAGCTTTATATTTAATATATTAAAAAAATCTTCAACTCTAGAAATCGCAAAATGTCCTGTTGCAGACGCAATTTTATTACTGGCCGTGAAAGATTTATTTAAAGAATATGATGAAAAATCTTTGTTACTTGATCTTTTAAATGATTGCTTGATTGATAAACAAAGCGCAAGATTTTCCCTGTCTGCCATAACAATTTTATCCACAGGAACAGCATTCATAACTGATAATGAAAAAACATCATTACGGCATATTAAAAAGATTTTTTCATTTGAGAAAAATTCAGCCGAAATCTTTAAAGTGCTCGAAAAGTCAATAGAACTGCTTAATTTCGAGCCACAAGTTGCATATGCTATTTTCATGTTGGCTAAGGAGAATTTTTTCGATGGTTGCGGGTTAAATGACGTTAAAGCTTTAGTTAATATTTTAGAAAAGTGCGCATGCCAAAGCAGGGAAAAATCGCTTGAATTAGCTATTGATGAGTTATATCAAAGAAAAATTTTAAAATGCTATAAAAATGAACAAGGCATTTCAAACTTGCTGGGCGCATTTTCAGTTGCCGGGGGAATCGAAAAAGTGTTGAATGCTAATCCGGGATATCACTTAAACGATTTATTCCAAAATTATGGTAAAAAATATACTTTAGATTTTAACTCGCTTAAATTAACTAAAATAGAGCCAAAAAAAGTGATAATTATAGAGAAGAAAAAAGACTCTTTGGAAAGTTTTGTTGAATCTGGACAAAAGATACTGCTGAATTCGCTTCAAAAAATTTTAAAAAAAGAAAATGTTGAAAGCGGCGAAGTTTTAGATGTGCTAAACCATATGCTTCAAGATGGGGATGGCAAGCCGCAAAAAAACGCCATGGCGTATTGCGTTTGGAATTTAATTGACCAGAAACAAGTGATTTTTCAATCCAAAGATATCCCAGAGTTAATAAAACTGTTTAAAAAATGCGTTGGAAGTGATTTTTCCAATAAATTTGTTTCAAAAGCCATCGAATCTTTAATTGCAAGCAGTTGGCAAGGCGAATATCAAAAAGTTTGGTTTGAAGAATTAACAAACATATTGCTTGACTGTTCTAAAAACAACAGCAGCAAAAATTATGTTGCAAAAGCTGTTGATATGTTGATTTCAAAATGCTGTGTGGCTCAAAAATTAATTTTAAAAGAAAAAATGACAGACGCTGATCAAAAATTGATTTCAAAAATCATAAGCATATTAGACAATTGTTTATATGATTCTAGGGAAAATGGAGAATTTATCGCTTCATCCATAAAAAATTTAACAACATTGGGCCTTTTAAACGAATGTGAAAAGTCAAAAATTTCAAAAATATTTAAAATGCTCGACAAATGCGCAAACAATAATGCAAAGTCTTTGAAACACATTATGTCTGCTGTTAAAAGCTTGGCTCAAAACGACTCTTTGGCTCTAAAGCAAGCTGCCGATGAAATGAACAATTCTGCCAGACAATTGATTGAAATTTTAATAAAGCTTCTAGACAAATGTTCGGCAAGTGAACATGAAGATGTTGTCTGTGCGATCAAGGGTTTATATGAAAAAAAATTGTTGGGCAAAAGAAACAAAGAGCAGGTTTTAAACGCAATCAGTGTTTTAAATAAATGTGTGTCCAGTGAAGGCGTGACGACAGCTGTCATTGCAAATGAATTATTCGAAGAGTTATTCACAGAAAGCTTTTTGGAATCAATCTCTGACTCAAAGCAAATTCCCAAAATAGCCAACCATTTGTCTTGCTTTTTAAGCCAAGGCGCCAGCAAAACAGTTGTTTTGAATTTAGTTAAAAAATTAATTGAAAACCCAGAGTTTAACAGAGAAAATATGTGTGTTTCAACAATGAAAAAAATAAAGATATATAATATATTGAATGCTTGTTCAGACAGCCAAGACTGTAAAAGTGCTGTCCTGGAAATCATGCGTCAACTTGCAAAAAATAATGTTTTAACTCAAAAATATGTTTTTAAAAAGGAAAATGTCATAAAATTGTTGAACAAACATCCCGAATTTTTGAGCGACAATGATAAAAAATCTCTTCTTGACATTATCTCTGCTTTAAAAGACAACGGCTGGCTGGATCTAGATCAGCTTAAAGAAGATCAAGTTTTTATGATCCTCAAAATTATTTCTGAAGATTTAGATTGGCATTTTGGAGAAATTTTTAATCCAGTTCAAAACAGCCATATCCAAGACAGCCAAATTCAAGACAGCCAAATTCAAGACAGCCAAATTCAAGACAGCCAAATTCAAGACAGCCATATTCAAGACAGCCATATCCAAGACAGCCATATCCAAGACAGCCATATCCAAGACAGCCAAATTCAAGACAGCCATATTCAAGACAGCCATATTCAAGACAGCCATATTCAAGACAGCCAAATTCAAAACAGCCATATCCAAGACGATAAAAATTTTGATATTGAAGATTTTCTTGATAAAGATTTTTTCGAATAATTCATGATATCCAAATAAAAAGTCTGCTGCTAAATTGCAGCGGATTTTTTGTAATAAATATAAAAATAATTACAAAGAGGTTATATATTAATGCGCTATAAAATGTTTAAAAAAATTTTAGCTGCCATGATTGTTGCTTCAGCTATAATAACAACGCCAGAAACAGTCGGCGCTTGGCCAAATAAATTTTTGGGGAGAAAAACAAAACATCCTAAAAATGTTGAAAAGGAAGCCAAAAATGAAAAAAGCGAGATTGCAAAATTAAATCCCTTTTTAAATCAGGAAAATATCGACTGCGATTCAAAAAGGAAATTTGCTCAAATGGTTGAAAATCTCGCCTCTGGAGGTTTTCTCAAAAATCTCAACAAAGAAAAAATGCTTGAAATAACCAACGCATTAGATCGTTTTTCAAACTCGAAGCCTCCAAGGCAGGCAATTTCCAGGGCAATTATTTGTCTTATTAAAGAAAATTTGCTAAAAAAATATTCACAAAATCAGATTCAAGATTTGATTAAAACTTTAAATGTTTGCGCAGACAACGAAGACGCCAGGCAGGCGGTTGCAGAAGCTGTTGGAAATTTAAAAGAAATTGTTGATTGCAGAAAATGTACTAATGCTCAAATGATCACGCTCAAGGATATATTGGAAAAATGTTCAAACAGCGATGACGCAAAGGCGCAAGTTGCTGCGGCAATTAAAAATTTAACTTTTGCGGGGTTTTTTAAAGACTATTCTAACGACCAAATTGCAAAAATATTAGACATATTACTTAAATGTTCAACTAAAGATGACGCAAGATGTGATGTTGCGGATTCGGTTTCAATGTTGGCAAGGAGGTGTTTGTTGCGGAAATATTCAGAAGATCAATTTTTGAAATTAATAGAAATATTAAAAAATTGCTCGCAAACCGATCATGCAAAATCAAACGTTGCTAAAGCGATCGGAGTATTACGCCACGCGAAATGGGTTAGAGAAAATAACTATGACGAAGATAAACAGGTCATTGAGTTGCTGATTGATTGTTTAAAATTTGACGGCGCAAAAAAAGAAGTTTTTCAAACTTTTGAAAGTTTGGCGACGGATTATTGGTTTTTTGAATATGAGCCTGAAGAGATGATGAAAATAACCAATGCGCTGATCCAAGGCCTGGAACTTAAAAATTGCAAAGACAGTTGTTTAAAAACAATTAATGAACTAATAAAACAAAATTTGTTGAAAAAATATAGCAAAGACGAAATTTTAAAAATAACAAACGCGTTGTTAAAAACCAAAAATAATACTGTTTGTTTAAATTTGAAAATATCAATCTTTTTTAATATGTCTAAAAACAATTTGTTGAAAGGATTCAATCGCCAGCAAATTTTAAATATATTCAACCTTTTGAAAACATGCCCGAACTTTGCTGATGATTCTCATAAAATTGAGCTTTCTGAATTGCTTGAGAATCTGGCTTCTGGAGACTTTTTTAATGAATTTTCACCCGATGAAATTTCATCTGTAATGGATATATTGCTAAAACTTAAACACAAATGGTATAATACACGTTTTATTACAAAAACAGTTTTTTATTTGATTTCAAAAGATCTTTTAAAGAATCTTCCCCCAGATCAAACATTTAAAGCCGTTGACATATTATATCTATGCACCAATGATGATGATTACCAAACCGTCCCCGCAATAATCAATACTGGTGAAGCTTTGAGAGAATTTGTTTCAAGGGATTTTCCAAAAAAATATAACTCTTTTAAAATTTTATCGATTATAAAACTTATGGATATTTGCTCGAATTTTAATGACGCTCGAGAAGATGTTTCAAAAATTGCAAAAAATCTTTTTTCAAAAGGCTTGATCAAAGAAACTGAGCCTTCTAAAGTTTTGTCGCTAATTGCCATACTTAAAAGATGCTCAGCTGATTTTGATGCTAAAAGATGGGTTTGCGAAGCAATTTTTGAGCTTGCTTCAAGGGATTTGCTTAAAAAACTTGAGCCCTCTGAAATTTTGTCGCTAACAAATATTTTAAGTGAATGCTCAGAAAATGACGATGCTAAACCATGGATTGCAAAATCTATTGGAAAAATGGGAGAAAAACACTTGCTTAAAGCCCATTCCAAAGAGCAAATTTTAAATTTGATTGAGCTTTTATTCAGTTTTTTAGGATATGAAAATGCTCGAGAGGCGGTTGCTTGTGATGCTGCTTCAGGGCTGTTGGCTGGCGGATGCTATGACAAATTTGATGAACATGAGGCTCAAATCATCAAAAAAGCATTTGATGAGTGTCATCGCCATATTATAGCAAATAAAGCTTATGATGAAAATGATGGTTATTAGTATCACCCATTCTCTTAGTTTCAAAATGAAACAAAAAATAGTCATCCATAATATTTAAAAGTTTACAAAAATTTAACATTTTAACCATATCCGTGTGATACAATAATTAGGCGTGCATCAATAAATACGTTATGTGCGTGAAAAAAATAATAAATTTAAAGGGGTGCCGATATATGAAGGCAAAAATGGTTAGGAAAATTTTAGCAATGATGCTTGCTGCTGCAACCATTACAGCAACGCCTGGATTGGCTACAGCTGCTAAGGATAAACTTCATAAAAATACTAAAAGCCATAATACTGACGAAGATGCTGATGAAAATGATGACGATAATGAAGACCCTAAAGATCAAAAAATGTTAGGGAAAAAAAGGGGACGCAAAAAGGTAAACAATGAAAAAAAGGGCGAAGAAGATAAACTAAACGAAGGGAAAAAGAAAGCAAAATTTGAAGAAAACAAGAAAAGTGATCTAAAAGCAAATTCAACTGATGAAGATAAAATTGAGATGAAAATTGAACAAAATGAAAAAATCAGTGCGAAAAATAATGAAGAAAACGAGCAAATTTCAAAATTAAATTCTTTACTCGCAAAGCCCCTTCAAACCGATAGCCAAAAAATCGAGTTTGTAAATAATATTATAAATTTTTACTCTAATAATGATAATTTAAATAATTTTTCCAAGAAATGTTTCGCAGAACAAATTAGGACTTTAACAGATAAATTAGCCTTGTGCGCCGGAGCTGAAGGCGCTAGAAAAAAGGCTATGATTTGCATTTCGTTTTTAGCTAAAAATCGTTTTCTGGACTTCCAAGAAACAAAGCAAATTAGCAAACTGCTGGACGCATTAGTTGGTTTGTCAAATGCTGACGAAAATAAATCAGATACTACAAATCTCATTAGAGTTTTTGCTCAAAATGGTTTGCTTAGCAAATTTCAAAAAGAAAACATTCATAGGTTAGTAGCTTTATTAACCGAGTTCTCAAAAACCGGCAATGACCAAATTATCAAAAATGTCACAGAGACTATTGCAACTTTTAATTCCCATAATTTGCTCAACAAATTTAACGAAGAAGAAATTAATTCCTTAATTGTCCAATTAACTGGGTTCTCAGAAATTGATAATGACAATATTAAAGCTAATCTTGCAGAGATTATTGGGCAACTTGCTAAAAATAATTTGCTTCGTCAATATAATAAAGAAGAAATTGATGCTTTGATTGACAAATTGATTGAGTTTTTCAAAGTCAGCGATTCTAGAACAGCTGCTATGTGGGCTATTGATGTGTTTGCTAATAAGGATTTGCTTAACAACTGTGGAAAAGAAAAAATTGATGCTTTGATTGACAAATTAATTGAGTTTTCCAAAGTCAGCGATTCTAGCACAGCTGTCATAGGGTCTATTAATATGTTTGCTAGTAAGGGATTGCTTAACAACTGTGGAAAAGAAAAAATAGATTCCTTAATGGACAAATTAATTGAGTTTTCCAATATCAGCGATTCTAGCGCAGCTGCCATAGGGGCTATTGGACTGTTTATTCGAAAAGATTTGCTCAGCCAATATGAAAAATGTCAGATTCAGCATCTAACTGACACTTTAATCCTGTGTGCTGAAAATGAAGATGCTAGGCATAGTGTTGCAGGGGCTATTGGACTGCTTGCTCAAAAAAATTTGCTCAGTCAATATGAAAAAGATCAAATTCAGCATCTAACTGACACTTTAATCCTGTTTTCTGAAAATGAAAATGCTAGGCCTAATGTTGCAGGGGCTATTGGACTATTTGCTCAAAAAAAATTGCTCAGTCAATATGAAAAAGATCAAATTCAGCATCTAACTGACACTTTAATCCTGTGTGCTGAAAATGAAAATGCTAGGTCTAATGTTCCGCGGGCTATTGAACTATTTGCTCAAGCAAATTTGCTCAGTCAATGTGAAAAAAGTCAGATTCAGCATCTAACTGACACTTTAATCCTGTGTGCAAAAAATAAAAATGCTAGGTGTTATGTTGCGTATGCTATTGGAGAGTTGGCTGAAAGAGATTTGCTCAGTCAATGTGAAAAAGACCAGATTCAGCATCTAACTGACACTTTAATCCTGTGTTCAGAAAATGAAGATAATCGGCCATATTTTGCGTATGCTATTGGACAGTTTGCTGAAAAAGATTTGCTCAGTCAATATAAAAAAGGTCAGATTCAGAATCTAACTGACAAATTAATACTGTATGCTGAAAATGAAAATGCTAAGGAAAATGTTGCAGGGGCTATTGGCCAGTTTGCTAAAAAAAATTTGCTCAGTCAATATGAAAAAGATCAAATTAAGAATCTAACTGACACTTTAACCCTGTGTGCTGAAAATGAAAGCGCTAGGTCTGATGTTGCGTGGGCTATTGGACAGTTTGCTAGAAAAGATTTGCTCAGTCAATGTGAAAAAGACCAGATTCAGAATCTAACTGACACTTTAATCCTGTGTTCAGAAAATGAAGATTATCAGCCATATGTTGCGTATGCTATTGGACAGTTTGCTGAAAAAGATTTGCTCAGTCAATATGAAAAAGACCGGATTCAGCATCTAACTGACACTTTAATCCTGTGTGCAAAAAATAAAAATGCTAGGCCTAAAGTTGCGTGGGTTATTGGACAGTTTGCTCATAAAGATTTGCTCAGTCAATATGAAAAAGACCAGATTCAAAGCTTAACAGCCACATTAGCCCTATGTCTAGAGACCGATGATCTGGAATCCAAATTTCCATTAACTTATGGTTCAGTTTCCCGTACTCTAAAAGATATCATTTCATTTGCGATTTTTAATATGAATCTTCATGGGTGTTTTAAAGATTTTTCAGAAGATGAATTTGCAAACGTTAAAGCAATGTTCACTCAGTGTTTGGGAATTTAACATTATTATGATATCATAGATTAGTCCTGTTTTTAAAAAACGATGATGCCAAAAAATATGTTTCAAAAGCAAGGATTTTTTCAAGCAATCAAGCAATATTGAAAATAAAAAATTAATAGGCGCAAAAATCAACATTGCCCCCATGTTTAAAAGCTTGTTTGGGAAGAAAGCTCAAAGCTTCAAAACTTTTCGTGGCTTCAAGGAGTATATGAATGTTTTAAAATGTTAAAAATTTCTCAAGTCAATAATTTAAAAAAATCAAGCCAACTTTTAAAGCAAGGGGAGGGGAGGCATGTCTATTGGCTGCAAGTGGCCGCTATTTAAAAATTTTTAGTATATTTAACATAATTAATCAATATGCATGTTGTGTATATTCGAAATGTGTTGTTGAAAAAGACAGTTTTAAACAAGGAGTATTAAAATATGAAATCAAGAATTATTAAAAAAATTTTAGCAATAATGATTGCTGCTTCAACTCTTGGAGCAACGCCTGGGCTGGCTATGGCTGTCAATAAGAAAAACGGTAAATCTGGCAAACAATTTCAATGTCAAATCAAAAACGACGAAGGCAAAAGCGATGAAGGCGAAAGCGACGAGGGCGAAAGCGACGAGGGCGAAAGCGACGAGGGCGAAAGCGACGAGGGCGAAAGCGACGAGGGCGAAAGCGACGAAGGCGAAAGCGACGAGGGCGAAAGCAACGAGGGCGAAAGCAACGAAGGCGATCAAAATAACAACGCTTCAGAAATTGAAGAAGATGATGCCACTTCGGAAACTGAAGAAGATGATGACGCTTCGATATTTAATTTTTTATTAAATCACAATTTGAAAAATAACGCCCAAAAATCACAGTTTGTAAATGTTGTCAAAAATTTAGCATCCAATAATTTTTTTGACCAATATACCAACCAACAAATCGTGAATGTTGTAAACAAATTAGTCCAGTGCGCAAATGCTAATGACAACAATATTCGAAAAAATGTTGCAGAAGCTATAGCATTAATGGCAAGGCAGGAATTGTTTGATGAATTTGAAACAAAACACATTGAAGGTTTAACGGAAGCCTTAAATCAATGTTCAAACGTTTCTGGCGCTAGAGAATATGTTGCAAAGGTTATTGCGGATTTTGCTCGTGGAGAGTTGTGTGATGTATTTAACAAAAAACAAATTGAAAATTTAATATCGGCATTGATTCAATGCGCAAATACCAATAATAACAATGCGAAAAGATATATCACAGCAGCTGTTGCATGGTTTACGCGCAAAGATAAGCTTAATGCACTTAACCCAGCCCAAACCGCAGCTCTGACACAAGCCTTAATTCAATGCACAAATGCTAATGATGATGATGCTAAAAAATATTTTACATGGACTATGGGAGCATTTGCCAACAAGAAATTGCTCAAAAGATTTAACCAAAAACAAATTAAAACGCTAGCATTAAATTTGACCCGGTGCTTAAACAATGTCACTGACGATGGTTTTAAAAAAGAATTTGCATGGGCTATTGGACAGTTTGCCAACAATGGTTTATTTAGTAGATTCAGCCCAGACCAAATTTTTAATCTGACATTAGATTTGACCCTGTGTTCAACAGTTATTACAGCTAAAAAAAATGTTGCATGGGCCATTCAAAAGTTTGCCACAAACAATTTATTTAACGGATTTTCCAAAAAACAAATTAGCGCAATAACAGCAACACTTGCCCAGTGTTCAAATGCTAACGCTGCTTCGGAGGCTAAAAGTGAAGCTCTCAAGGCTCTTGTAACTTTAAAAAATAAAGGACATTTTAAAAATTTTTCAAAAAATGAATTTTCAAATGTTAAAATTGCTTTAAGCAACTGTTTGGAAAAAGTATATGCTGAAAGATTCTCAATCGTAAATCCATAAAAATATTGCTGGCAAAAATTTTGAAAAACCATCAATTTTTTTAGCCAGTAATTATTTTTTATTAATTGCGCCTCGGGGTTATGTAAAAATTAATAAAAATTCAATAGTTTAATGATAATAACAATATTACAATTAGGATATATTACACGAATTGTTTTTGTGAAAAAAAGGAGTATTTTAATTTATGAAAGCAAAAATTATAAAAAAAATTCTAGCAGTTATGCTTGCTGCTTCAACTGTTATGACAATGTCGGGTCTGGTTATGGCTGGCCCAAACGACCCGAAAGATGACAATCCAAAAAAGATCCTGGGCCAAAAAAGATCACGTGATGGTGAGAGCGAAAGCGACGATGAAAAAAGCGAAGAAGGAAAAAAATTAAAAATTGGAGAAGATCAATATATAAAAATAAATCAAAGCAAAAAAGAAAAAGAGAAAAGCGATGAAAAGGATA
>CADAPX010000026.1:13904-21393 GCA_902789925.1 Oscillospiraceae bacterium
ATAAACAGGTTGAGGAAGAAAAGAAAATTAAGAATGATGATGTCAATCTAGAAGAAACAGATAGTAAAAAGAATACTCTGATTTCAAGATTCGATGATTTATTTAAGGAAGATTTTAAAAACGATTCTGATAAATTGGAATTTGCAAGCGTTGTTCGGGATCTATCAAATCGTGATTTTTTCAGCAAATATTCCAACTCAAAAATTAAGAAGTTGATGCAAAAGTTGATTCAATGTTTAAAATTAAATAGCGACAACATTAAATCAGATGTTTTGCAAGCTATTATATCCATCACTATAAACTGTAATCTAAAAAAAGGAAACATTAATGATCTGTTGAAGATATTGGATCTTTGTTCACAGACTGACAATAACAAAGTAAAATTAGATGCTATTAACGCTATTTCAGCTATGGTTGATGATTGTTTGTGTTATGAATTTAACAACAATCAAATGAATAAGCTAATGGCTATATTGATTCGCTGCTCAAATGCTGCCGACGAAGAAACGGCAAAATGTGTTGCTGAAGTGACTGAAGCTATGATTAAAAATGACGTGGTTGATGAATTCGCCAGCCAACAGATAGATGATATGCTAAAAATATGGCTTAAATGCTCAATGTTTCCAGGGGCAAAACAATCTGTTACGGCGGCTGTTTTTCTAATAGCACAAACGGACTTGACTAAAAAATTCGAAAACCAACAAATTAATAATCTAATAGAAGTGTTGGCTCGCTGTTCAGAGGCTATAGATGACCAAGCTAAAAGACAGGTCACACAGGCTATTGCGCTTATAGCTCAAGATTCATCATTTAACATACATCAAATTCAAACTCTATCACATATTCTTAAACAATGCTTAATGACCTCCAAAACCACTGCCTCAAAACCATATGTTGCCAAATCTATTTATCATTTGACCCAAAGAGCGCTGAAAAATGAAACGTTCCATCGCGCAGGATTGGGTGATGAATGTGAAAAAGAACTGATTAAGGATTTAACCAGACAATTGATTATTTGTTCAAATTCCGCCGCAGCGCAAATATATATTGTTCGATCTATTGGCCTTATGGCTCAAAAAAGTTTGCTTATTGGCCATGACACAAAACAACTTGTTGAATTGTCAAACATTTTGGTTCGATTATCAAATAATTTTTATATAAAATCGGACGTTGCAGCGGCTATTGGTATGTTGGTTTATGGAGGATTGGTCAGAGGCGGATTTGTTGCTGGATTTGATAAAGAACAAAAGCTTGAATTGACAAAAACGTTAATTAATTGTTCCAAAAACTCTAATGCTAAAGCAAGTGTTGCGTGCGCCATTGGTCGATTTATCTACGGAGGATTGCTCAAAGGGTATGATGAAAAAGAACTAAGTGAACTGGAAACCACATTAATTTCCTGCGCAGATGAGTATAATGCAAAACCATATGCTGCGTCAACTATTAGCATCTTAGCTCGTGCGGGTTGGTTGCGTAAATTTGACAAAAAACAAATGGTTGCCATGGTCAATGTTTTGCGCCGCTGTTTGGAAAATGCCAAAGCCAAAAAAGGGGTTGCAAAGGCTATTGGATATTTAACATATTCTGGATGTTTTAAGGACTTTTCAAAAGATGAATTTGAAGATATTTTGTCACTTTTTAAAAGTTGCGTTAAAGAAGACTAGTTGATTTTTAGGCCGCCTGAGTCATATCTATGCGTTGAAATTGCCATAATTGTTTAAAAATTAACAAAAATTTAACATAATTTAATAAAAACTTAACTAAAATTTAACATTATAACAACAATAATGTGTTATAATTAGTATAACGCACATGAACTTGTGCTGTGGAAAAAGGGAGAGTGTTTTAAATTATGAAAGCAAAAATGTTTAAAAGAGTTTTTGCAGCAATGCTTGCTGCTTCAAGTGTTATGGCAATGTCAGGGGTGGCCATGGCCACGAAGAAGGCGCCAGAAAACGGAAAAAGTCATGAAACTTCTAAAACCCCTGTTCAATCTGTTCCATCACTACGTTTTTCGTCCTGTTATCACTGCAAGATGTCTGAAAATAAACTTTCACAAACGCCCATTTTTTTTATATATTGACGTTTTAGTCGTGCCAAGTAATCTAGCGTTTAAGTATAATCCAGATAGTGATGATGACGAGCAAAGCAAGCTTGACTGCAAAACAGAACATTTCTATACTGCTGCGATGGGCGGAAAGGACATGTTATCTCAAGATTGTTGCAATGATGAATATGTTTTAAAGACCACAAATCAAATCAGGCGTTTAAAACATATTCACTCCATACATAACTTGAAAGATTGTCCAAAAGGAGAAGAATTAGAATTGGTTAATGCGCTGATTAGCTGGGCAAAAGCGGATAACATTACAGTTAAAAGAAATATCGCAGTGGCTGTTGGAGATTTAGCTCCAGAAGGCTTTTTGAATGACCTCCCCCAGGAGAAAAAACCAGAGGTCCTTAGAGCATTAGTCAATTGCGTTGATCGCGATCCTTCAATCAAACAAGACGTTGCTTGGGCATTTAAGCGTTTGCTCGAATGCGGATTTGTGAATGAAAATGAGAATTCAGAAGAAATTTTGAAGCTTAGAGAAATTTTAAATGATTGCAAAGACAGTTGCGACGTTGAGCCACATCTTGACATTGTTGATGATTCTGATTCCTGTGATATTTAAACTAGCATAATTAATATATAAAATAGTTTAGGAGAGAATGAGCGATGAGAGCAAAAACACTAAAAAAAATTCTAGCCGCGATGCTTGCTGCTTCAACCGTTATGACAATTTCAGGAGGGGCTGTTGCCACAAATAAGACGCCGAAAAACGAAAAAAGTCAGGGAGCTTCTAAAAGCCCTTCCGAGAAGAAAACAAAAAGAAAAATAAGAAAATTTGTGACGATTAAAAAGAATGCGAAAAAAAGCAAAAAGGCTGGAAGAAAAAAGAACTTAAAATCTACTGAGCGTAAATCGGTTGACGCTACTTTGCCTCTGGAAAATCCGCCGGCTCCGGTGCATATTCCAAGATATTATATGCCTGTGGCTTCGGTTAAAAGCGATATATTCAGTGGCGATGGAGATTCGATGATGAAGAGCCTAGTGTCTCCAGCTGATATATTATCTAAAGAAGATGACAGATGTGTCGTTAATATCACGCATCAAATTAGGTCATTTAAGCTCAGTGGTAATTTGAGCAACTTAAAAAAATGTTTGCTGGAAAAAAGAGTCGAGTTAGTGAATGCGCTGGTTAATTGGATAAAATCTGATTATGTGACCAAAAAAGTAAATGTTATGGTGGCTGTTGTTGATTTAGCTGAAAATGGATTTTTTGATGGATTCGACCAAGCCCAAAAATTAGATATCCTCCGAACATTAGTCACCTGTTTTAAAGACCGTTTCTTAGGCGGACCAGACGTTGCGTGGACGTTTAGGCGGTTGGTTCAAGCTGGCTTTGTAGCTAGAAATGAGTCTTCGGAAGAAGTTTTAAAGCTGCAAAAGATCTTAAGTGATTTTGAAAAATATGCTGATGATGAGCCAGACATTGGACTAGATTACGGTTTTGATAATGGTGATCTGGACGATGATGATTTGGAAATTTAAATCGCGCAGGATTAGTTGAAAAAAGTTTTTCTAGCCTAGATTTTTTAATGCGGTTAATATATATAACAATTAGGGAGAAAATCATATATGAAAATAAAAATATTCAGAAAAATTCTAGCAGTTATGATCGTTGCTTCAACCGTTATAGCAGTGCCTGGGCTTTCTTTGGCTTGCCCAAACGGCGTTGGAGATGGGAAACAAGAAAAACAGTTAACCGGCCAAAAAAGGCAGCGCAGCGAGGAAGATTCCGAAGATGCTGAAGATGAGCTGTTTGGAGACAGCAACGGAGAAAAAAGGCTCAAAATCGGCGAAAATCAATATGTTAAAGTTTGTAAAGATGAAAAAGGGGATGCCCCTCAAAAGCAAGGTCAAAATTTCAATTTGGATGATGAAATTTCAAAATTAAATTCTTTGCTTAAAAAATTTTCCCAAAAAGAAGACGAAAAAAGCCAAATAAAAAATGTTTTTGAAAATTTAATGAAACATTATTTGCAAGATAACTGTTGCGTCTCGGAAGTTGTTAAGCTGACAAAAGCGCTGGTTGACTGTTTGGATAATCAAGCAGCAAAGCCAGAAATTGCGCAAGCCATCGCTGTTATTGCTCTAAATGGATTGTTAAGAGAATATTCAACCGAGCAAATTGAGGAACTTTCAGACGCGCTGACCCAGTGTTTATCGGCTTCTGACGATCAAATATATGCTGTTTGGGCTCTAGAAATTTTTGCTTCTGAAAAGCTTTTAAATGGCTTTTCAACCGATCAAATGCTCAAAATAACGAATCTGTTTTCCGATTGCCGCGTTTTTAGCTACCACATCATACCATATATCGCAAGAACTATTGGCCAGTTTGCTTTAAACGGTTTGCTCAAAGGATATTCCACCAAGCAAATTGATGAAATAATATACACACTGTATAGATGTTCAGATTTAAATTATGACTCTAAGCCAAGCGTTTTACAAACGTTTGAACTTCTGGCTAAAACGAATTTGTTAAATAATCACTCGCCTGCTCAAATTGCAAATATATCAAAAATGTTGATAAAATTTTTAAATTGTCAAGATGAGAGAAAAATTTACAAAAGAGTTTCTGGGACTTTGCTTGAAGAAAAAACTTTGCTTGAATATTTTAACAAGAAAAATTTAGTTTTAACAAATGAACTTGTCCAATATTCATATAGCGGCAGCGTTGAAGAAGGCGTTTCAGGAGCGATTGCATGTTTTGCAAAAAAGAACCTTTTCAAACAATTTTCTGTTGACGAAATGCTGCAAATAACCAAATCGCTGACTGAGTTTTCAAAGCCGAGCTCCCAAAAAAATGTTGCCGAGGCCATTGGATGGCTCGCATATAAAGGAGCTTTAAATCAGTATTCTGATAAGCAAATTTTAGAGCTAACAAGCAAGTTGGCTGAGTGTTTAAAGACAAGAAAAGCCAAAACGGGCGTCGCGTTTGCAGTTGCTGGTTTAGCTGAAAACAATTTGCTAAAAGGCTATAGAGCAGCGCGAATTTTATCTCCAATAGAGGTTTTATATGACTTTTTAAAGGATGATGATTCTGCGGTTTGTCTTAAAAAAGCGGCCAAATATTTATCTTTGTCCAAGCTTTTTGAAGGCCGGGATTTTAGGCAGATTTTAAATGACATACACATGTTACTCCAGTACACAGACAGCGCTTCCACGGGAGAAGATGTTGAAATTCCCGCGAAGCTGCTTGAGCTGAAAAACTCGCTTAAGGATTTTTCCCCTGCGCAGATTATGGACATGAACAAAGCTCTGGATGAAAGCGGAGAAGAAGAGGATGTTAAAATAATTGTTAAAGCAATAGTTGGATTTTTAACTGAACGTAATTTATTGGAAAATTATTCTTCTGATCAGATAATAAATATGAGAGAAACCTTAAAAAATTATGCTAAAAATTGCAATTGTAAAATGTTTGTTGCGTCAATCATTGGAGATGTCGCTAAAAACGATATTTTGAAAAACCCATCAAAAGAGCAAATCATTTATTTAACTGAAACTTTAGACAAATGCTTAGATATTGACGCCGCAAAGCCAGAATTTGCAAAAGCCATTGACAAAATAGCTGAAAACGAATTGCTTGATAAAAATGACCCTGCGCAAATTTCAAAAATTATTGACTCATTGGCTGATTGCTCAAAATTCGATCCAGCTAAAAAATATGTTGCTTTTGCGATTGAATCCATGGCTGAAAACGAATTTCTAGATAAAAATAATGAACAGCAAATGATTAAAATATTCAACATATTAACCAACTGTTCAGACCTCGAAGACGCTAAAGAATGCCTTGCTTTTTCGATTGGATCCATGGCCAAAGATGGTTTTTTTAAAAAATGTTCCTTCGAACAAATTTCAACCTTGCTTAAAATTTTAGGCGAATGTTTAAGTCAAGAAGACGCCAAAGAAAATGCTTCAGACGCTGTTTTAGCTTTGAAAACAAGCGAATGTTTCAAAAATTTTTCGGAAAGTGAACTTTTGGAAATTGAAAGCAAGTTTTTTAAAAAAGAACATTAAACGTTTTTTTGAGCAATCAATTGTCATCTTAAAAATATTTATAGATAAAAATCTGCTGCGACTTGGCGGTGGATTTTTTTTGAGAAAATGTCTAAAACGCCGTTGACAATTCGACAATTTTTTTGGTATAATGTGGAAGTATAGCGTCATAATGTGTTAAATCAATTTCAAAAAAGAAAGGATGGGATCTATGAGAATTAAGGTTCTAACAAAAATTCTTGCGGCAATCGTTGCAGCTTCAACAGTTACTGTAGCAGCAAAGTTTGCTATTGATTTGACCCTAAAACCCAAAGAATATACTGCAGCAGCCGATGATAATGTTGAAAAACATGGCCTAAGTTCAGATGAATCATCGGAAGGAACGGATAAACTTTCCAAAATCCCAAATGATCCAGAGTTGCCGCCTCCGCCGCTTCTTAAGCCTGAGCCCGGTTTAAATAAAGGAAGATCAACAACAGTTGATTCATCAAGCCAAAGTTTTCAAATCAACTCCAATGAAGGCATTATTCCTGGCGCATATAACACAGATTTTTTAAATCCCACACAACTGCAACGCCCACGGGCAAACAGAATCCTTTTGGATCTAGATAAGATATTAAACAAACATGCAAGGGATTGCAATTATCTTTGTGGCAACATAAATTATGATGGCGGTATATGGGTCGATGATCATAGCTATAGGCAAGACGATATATACCGCTACCTGTTTTCATGCGAAGAAATATTGGATTTAGCAAACGAATTAAGAGAATTTGCAAATAGTGATAGGACTAAAAAAGAAGTTGCGAAAGTTATTACAACTATGAGTGATCGGTGTCCAGGATGCGGGAGTCCTCTATCCTCGCTTTCACATGAGGACTTTTTGCCCCTAGCCTACCTGCTAGAACATTGCGCAGACAGCGAAAAGGCCCAGCCATTTGTTGTAGTCGCTGTTTTCAATATGGTTAAAAATTATTCATTTGGAAGATTTTCAGAGGAAGAATTTGATTGTTTAGCAAAAATATTAACAAAATGCGCAAACAATCAAAATTTCTGCCCATACGTTGCAAATGCTATTTATAAAATAACTGCAGAAATTATTCCAGTTAATGTAAGTTGGGGTGGTGCAATCTTTGCGGAAGGCCATAATTTAACCGTACATGGTGGTGTAATAAGAAACTTCGCGGAAGATCATGCTACTACTTCAGGCGCTATTTACCTAGGATCATCACATTTAAATTTAATTGGCGGCACCATTGTAAATTGTTATGCTTCTGGTTCAAATATAGTTTCCCGGGAACCAGAGCCAGTGCAGCTAACTTTAAGTGATGGAGAAAGCGTTGCGGAAGGTCATGATGCTGAAGTTATACTTAACAGAGCGACAAA
>CADAPX010000027.1 GCA_902789925.1 Oscillospiraceae bacterium
GCATAGAAGACGCCGTCAAGGAAACAATGAAAATTTTAAAAGGCTCTTTTAGCATGGTTGTCATGTCTGCTCAAAAATTGATTGCTGCTCGTGATCCAATTGGATTTCGCCCGCTATGCATGGGTAAAAAAGCTGATGGTTCAGTGCTGTTTGCGTCCGAAAATTGCGCATTTTCAACAATAGGAGGAGAATTTGTCAGGGATGTTAAACCTGGTGAGATAATAATTGTCGACCAAGGGAATCTGCGCTCAGATGTCTCGTTGTGTGGGGAAAAACGTGGAAAATTTTGCGTTTTTGAGTTTGTGTATTTTGCAAGGCCAGACAGCACTATAGACGGCGCAAGCGTATATGAAGCAAGGCTTAAGGCTGGAAAATTTCTCGCTCTGGAGCATCCTGCCCAGGCCGATGTTGTTATTGGGGTTCCGGATTCTGGAATCATTGCGGCCCAGGGTTTTGCAAGTCAAAGCAACATTCCCTACTGTGACGGCTTTGTCAAAAATAAATATATCGGGCGAAGTTTTATTCAACCAACGCAAAATATGAGAGAAAATGTTGTTAAAATCAAACTAAATGCAATAAAATCGACAGTTAACGGAAAAAGAGTTGTTATGGTTGATGATTCAATTGTTAGAGGGACAACCAGCAAGCGCATTGTTAAAATACTTAGAGAAGCGGGCGCAAAAGAGGTGCATATGCGAGTTTCGAGCCCCCCATTTAAAAATCCGTGCTATTTTGGAACCGACATAGACAGCCGCGACAATTTGATTGCTTGTAAAATGTCAATTGACGAAATCGCAGCTCATATAGGCGTTGACAGCTTGGGGTATTTAAGCGTTGAAAGCGTTAAAAAAATTGCGGATTCAAGCCAAACAGATTTTTGCGCTGGTTGTTTTGATGGAAAATATCCCTGCCCGCCTCCGAAAGAGACAAGCAAAAATAAATTTGAGCAAAAAATAACAATCTGACGGGTGAAAATTTAAAATACATTTAGTAATATTTAGATTACACTAACACAAAAGGTGAAAAAATGAAAAGTTATGAAAACAGCTATAAAGAAGCTGGGGTTGACATATATGCTGGTTATCAGTCCGTTGAGCTGATCAAAAAATATATATCAAAAACGAAAACGCCCGGTGCTTTGGGCGAAATTGGCGGATTTGGGGGAATGTTTGCTCCAGACCTGTCAAAAATTTCAAATCCGGTTTTTGTTTCGGGAACAGACGGGGTTGGAACCAAAATAAAAATCGCGATGCTTTTAAACAAGCATAATACAATTGGTATAGATTGCGTTGCGATGTGTGTAAATGACATTATATGCAGCGGAGCAAAACCTCTATTTTTCCTCGACTATATCGCGTGCGGTAAAAACTATCCTGAAAAGATTGCTGAAATTGTTTCTGGAATTGCTGAAGGATGCGTCCAAGCGGGCGCGGCTTTGATTGGGGGAGAAACGGCGGAGCATCCCGGACTTATGGCTGAGAGCGACTATGATTTGGCTGGCTTTGCGGTTGGAGTGGTTGATAAAAACAAGATTATTTCGAAAAAATCTCAACAGCCCGGAGATATTTTGATTGCTTTGCCCTCTTCTGGGGTCCATTCAAACGGTTTTTCGCTGGTTCGGAAGGTTTTTGACGTTGAAAATTCAGACCTTGAAAGCAATTTTGGAATTTTGACAAAAAGTTTGGGGGAAACCCTCCTCGAGCCGACAAGGATATATGTTAGGCCAATTTTGGCTCTTTTGGAAAAAGTTAACGTTAAATCTGTTTGCCATATCACCGGCGGCGGATTTTATGAAAACATACCTCGAAGCTTGTCTGAAAATCTTTGTGCTAAAATATTTAGTTCTAATTTAAAAATTCCCATCATTTTCGAATTAATAATGGATAAGGGAAAAATTTCCAAAAAAGACATGTTTGGCACATTTAACATGGGAGTTGGCATGATCTGCGCCGTTTCAAGAGATGAAGCCGACAAAGCTATTGAAATTTTAAAGGCAAACCAAGTTGACGCATATGTTGTAGGGGAGCTTCAGCAGGGGGAAAAAGACGTTGAAATAATTTGACTTGTGTTGGTTTTTATTGAAATAGTTATTAATTGGGGGTATATTTTGAAAAAAATAGCAGTTTTGGTTTCGGGTTCGGGGACAAATTTAGCAGCATTAATCCAAGCGTGTGAAAATAAAACGATTAAAAATGGAAAAATTTCGCTTGTTGTGTCTTCAAATCCAGATGCATACGCACTGCAGCGAGCAAAGCTTGCAAACATTAAAACAAAAACGGTTGATCGACAGAGTTTCCAAAGCTCGCGTGATTTCAACAAAAAATTACTAGAAGTATTGAAAGAGGAAAACCCGGATCTTGTTGTTTTAGCGGGGTTTATGTGTATTCTGGAGGCCGAAGTGACTCGATATTTCAAAAACAAAATGATCAATGTCCATCCCTCGCTCATCCCGGCATTTTGCGGAAAAGGGTTTTATGGTTTGCGCGTCCACGAAGCTGCATTAAAACGGGGCGTTAAGCTGGCGGGAGCAACAGTCCACTTTGTCAATGAAGTTGCTGATGGCGGGCCGATAATAATGCAAAAATGCGTCGCTGTTCGGCCAGACGATACGCCGAGGTCACTTCAAAAGCGGGTTATGGAAGAAGCTGAGTGGGTTATTTTGCCGGAAGTTGTTTCGTTAATTTGTTCTGAAAAAATTAAAATAAAAAATAATATTACATACATAGAGGTATAAAATGGAAAATATAAATGAAATTCTTGAAAAAAACAGCTACCCAGGTCGTGGGATAATAATCGGTTTGGACGAAAAAGGCGAGAACGCTGTCATTGCTTATTTTATAATGGGGAGAAGCGAAAATTCTCGAAATAGGATATTTATTTTAGACGGTGATGATGTTAAAACGAAAGCTTTCGAAGAAAGTCGATTGAAAGACCCAAGCTTGATCATATACACGCCGGTTAAGGTTTTGGACGAAAAAACTATAGTTACAAATGGAGACCAAACTCAAACAATTTTTGACGCTTTAAAGGATGGAAAAAGTTTTGAGCAGGCCCTCAGAACAAGAACTTTTGAGCCTGACGCGCCAAATTTCACTCCAAGAATTTCAGGAATTGTTGAAATATTTAACAAAACAGTCAAATATAAGCTATCAATAATAAAATCTTCAAACCAAGCGGGAAATTCAACTCAAAGATTTTTCTATGAATATCCCGAGCCAACGCCTGGTCAGGGCCACTTTATCCACACCTACATGCGCGACCAAAATCCCCTTCCAAGTTTTTGCGGCGAACCGCATGTGGTGAAAATATCCGAAAATATAGAAAATTTTAGTGATAGTATATGGAAATCGCTGGATAGTGACAATAAAATTAGTCTATTTTCACGTTTTATCAACATAAAAACTGGAAAAATTAAAACGCGAATAATAAATAAAAATCAGCAAAAAGGAGCCGAGAAATTGTGAAAGAATTTAGACTGAAATATGGATGCAATCCAAATCAAGCGCCAGCCAGGGTTTATATGAAAAGCGGCGAGGATCTTCCGATTCAAATTTTAAACGGAAATCCGGGGTATATAAACCTTTTGGACGCTTTGAACGGTTGGCAGTTGGTTTTTGAGCTAAAACAAGCGACAAATTTTCCAGCTGCGACCTCATTCAAGCATGTTAGTCCAGCGGGCGCGGCAATAGGAACTCCTATGTCAAAAGTGTTGCAAAAAGTTTGCTATGTTGAAGATTTAAACTTGGATTCGAAAATAGCTATGGCCTACGCAAAAGCAAGAGGAGCGGACAGGATGTCTTCATATGGGGATTGGGTGGCTCTATCTGATGTGTGTGATGTTCAAACCGCAACTTTGCTTAAAAGGGAGGTTTCAGACGGAATAATTGCCCCGGGATATGATGAGCAAGCGTTAAATATATTAAAAACCAAGAAAAATGGCAAATATAACATGATTAAAATAGATAAGTCATATATTCCTGAGTCTACAGAATCTAAAGAAGTTTTTGGAATAACTTTTGAACAAAAAAGGAATAATTTGAAAATAACACCCGACTCTCTAAAAAATATCGTCACTGTGCGTGGAGATATTCCAGAAAGCGCTAAATTGGACCTGATAATTTCCATGATCACCCTTAAATATACGCAATCCAACTCGGTTTGTTACGTTAAAGACGGGATGGCCATCGGCATTGGAGCAGGCCAGCAATCTCGCATACATTGCACACGATTAGCAGGAAATAAGGCAGACATATTCTGGCTGAGGCAGCACCCAAAAGTCCTCAATCTTCCGTTTTCAAGGGGCGTTACAAGAGCTCAAAGAGACAACGCCATAGACGTTTATTTATCCGAACATGATTTTGATTTTTCTAAAAAAGGCGACTGGAACAAATTATTTTCGTCTGAGCCTGAAATTTTAACTGATTTTGAAAAAAAATCGTGGATTTTGAAACAATCAGACGTTTGCCTGGGATCAGACGCTTTCTTTCCGTTTGATGATAACATAAAAAGAGCTGTGAAATCCGGAGTTAAATATGTCTGTCAGCCCGGGGGCTCGATCAGGGATGAAGACGTCATCAGAGCATGTGATAAATATTCGATGGTCATGGCATTTACAAATTCTCGTTTATTTCACCACTAAATGCATGAAAATAATTTTTAAAAGGTGGGTTTAGTCTATGAAAATATTGGTTATTGGCCGGGGTGGCAGGGAGCATGCTATAATATGCGCTCTAAAAAAATCACCCCGAGTTGAAAAAATATATTGCGCTCCTGGAAATGGCGGCATATCGTGTGATGCGATCAATGTCCCAATAGACGAGATGGACAAGGAAAAAATGAGGCGCTTTGCAAAAAATGAAGGGATAGATCTTGCTGTTGTTGCCCCGGATAATCCTTTGGCTGAAGGAATGGTTGATTTTTTGGAATCTGGAGGAATCCCTTGCTTTGGTCCAACTAAAAAAGCTGCTCAAATTGAGTCCAGCAAAATTTTCGCAAAAAAGTTGATGGAAAAATATAACATCCCCACAGCAGCCTATCAAGCCTTTGACGACGCAAAAACTGCAATAGAATACTTAAAACATCAAAAAAAATATCCGGCCGTTATCAAAGCGGACGGCCTCGCCCTGGGGAAAGGGGTTATTATCGCGGATGATTTCGAAAAAGCTTCGCAGGCCGTCTCGGACATGATTTTAAATCAAAAATTCGGCTCAAGCGGGGAAAAAATTGTTATTGAAGAATTTTTAACTGGCCCGGAAATATCGGTTTTGTGCCTAACAGACGGAAAAACCATCAAACCTATGCTCTCTTCGATGGACCACAAACGCGCTTTCGACTCTGACACAGGCCCAAATACAGGCGGAATGGGCGCAATCGCTCCAAACCCTGCATATAGCGCGGAAGTTGCGCAGCAGTGCATGGAAAAAATATTTATTCCAACAATAAAAGCCATGGAAAGCGAGGGGTGCGCGTTCAGCGGATGTTTATATTTTGGCTTGATGCTGACCCCAAACGGCCCAAAAGTGATTGAATATAACTGTCGATTTGGCGACCCTGAAACTCAAGCTGTCCTGCCGCTTCTTGAAACTGATTTGCTGGAAATCATGGAGGCGATCAAAAGAAAACGGCTTGGGGAGGTTGAGGTTAGATTCTCAAAAAAACACTCAGCGTGTGTCGTGGTGGCCTCGAAAGGGTATCCAAAGGCATATTCAAAAGGGTTTTTGATCAGCGGACTTGATGAAAACGGACAGTTAAATGGCGCCAAAATATATCACGCTGGGACTGCCCTTGAAAATGGTCAATTTAAAACCTCTGGCGGGCGAGTTCTTGGCATATCTACAACCGCAAACAGCCTAGAAGAAGCGATAGATCTTGCATATGACGCAGCGTATAAAATTCGATTCCAGGGCTCTTGGTTTCGCAAAGACATCGGAAAAAAAGCACTGGAATTTAGCTGACTCAACTAATAAAAAATTCTGTCACACATTTATTGTTAAACGTGTGACATATATTTTAGGGTTTTGCATCTTTTAGAGTGACTTCAATTGTTATTGTTTCGCCGCTATAACCCATATATTCATTACCGCCAGTAATTCGATATATCTCAAGAGAAATTGTGTCTCCAACGTTTCGATTGAATATCACACTTCCCAAAATCGCGGTGCTGGAAACGGGTTTCCCGGCAACTTTAGTTATGATATCACCAGACTTAATCCCAGCCTCAGCCGCAACAGAGCCTTCGCTAACGCTGTTGACAACAACTCCAGCAGGGAGCCTCATCTTGCTTAAAAGATTGGATTTTCCGGAGTCAAATCTGTTGTCCATCTTTATCCCCAAAACAGGCCTTGGTTTGCCTTCGTTTGAAATTGAGCGGTCTGCAATCGTTTTAACGCAATTTATAGGTATGGCGAATCCCATTCCCTCAATTTGAACGCTCGAAAGCTTAGAATTGACTATTCCAATTGCTTTTCCCGTTCCGTCAACCATCACACCGCCAGAATTTCCAGGATTGACCGCAGCATCAGTTTGAATCAAATGCATCTCAGCGCCATTGTCCATTTTGATCTTTCGATCCAGGCCGCTAACTATCCCTTGGCTCAAAGACCCAGCAAAATCCATCCCCGCAGGGTTTCCTATAACAACTGCAGATTGGCCAGGCCGCAAAGCGTCAGAATCCGCAAATTCTATTGGATTTAAATTTTGCTCATCGATTTTTATGACTGCAATGTCTGCTTCCGCGTCATATCCGACAATGCTTGCTGACCTTGGATTTTTCAAGTCTGAATAGAGAAAAACTTCTATTGAAGCGCCAGAACTCAGCAGAGCGCTTTCAACAACGTGATAGTTAGTGACGATATAGCCATCCGCGCGATATATCACTCCAGAACCTTCCGCAGCATCAGAAGAATCAGAGCTGTCAGGCGTTTCCCACCAAGAATATCGCGAAGATTTGCTTGTTTTGTCTTTTATTCTTATTCCAACAACCGACGGCAAACATTTGTCTGCAATCGCTTCAACATTGGATTTATACGAATCGTCTATTTTGAGGTCGGGATTATATGAAAGGACGCGGCTTTTGGAGCTTGAAGCAAATAGACCGTTTGTTATTATAGAGCCAAATATTCCTCCAAGGATTGCGCAACAAATGCCAATAACAACAATCAAAATGACAAAGCTTTCCATTTTTGGCGGCTTGCCAGCGCCGTTTGACCCGTTTGAGCTGCCAGCATTAACAAAACTGCTGCGATTGAAATTTCTTTTGTATGAATTGACATTATATGTTCCATGATTTAAACAGTCATCATTAAAATTATTAAACACTTAAATATTCCACCTTTCACTAAAATATATGTGTGATAAGTCAAATAAATATTAATAAATTCAATTATTCACTCAGTCACACAAAATGCATGTTTTTATTAAAATATTAAAAAACATTCAAAATTTTTGCAGCCATCTTAAGCATTATACACCATAAAAATTGTTTTGTCAAATTTTAAATTTTTTATAGACTTTTTTATTTCGTTGTGATATAATGAAATCTATGGGTGAATGTTTTTTCGTTTATTGCGGATATAAGTTAAGCTTGGGAGGGTGAAATATAGTGGCAAAAGAAGCTCTTTTAAAAATTATTCAAGCAGAAAATAAAGCTTTGGAGTCTATAAAAAAATCTCAGAGAGAATTTGAGAGCGAAATCCAAAATGCCAAATTTTCTGCTCAAAATATATTAAATGATCAGATAAATAAAAATAAGCGAGATTATGATGAAAAGGTTAATATATATCTTGAAGAATCTAAAAAATCAAAGCAAAACTTTGAAAAATGGGTTAATTCTAAGTGTTTGGAACTTGAAGAAAAATTTAATTTAAATTCAAAAAAAGCTGTTGGCGCTGTTGTTAGCCAATTGATTCAAAGCGTTTAGTTAAAAGACTATGTAAAGGAGGTTTGAGATGGCGGTTTTAAGAATGAAACCTTTTCTTCTCATTGGCGTTTTAGAAAAACGAAAGCCTATTCTCGAGGCGCTTCAAAAGCTAGAATGTGCGCAGGTTGAAGAAAACGCTAAGTTTAAAAAAATAAATCCGCAAAAGACCATATCCACAATGGATTCCATGATTGAAGAATCCGACCAAGCAGTCCAGATTATTGAGAAATATTCGCATCACAAAGACGGACTTTTTGAATCAACACAATTTGAAGCGTCAAGTGTGTTGAATTTAAACATTGCAAAATCAGAGACTTTATATAAAAAAGTTAGATATATTTCAAATTTAGCGACAGAGATTGAAAAATTTCGAAATGAAATTAGCCAACTTGAAAATGAATCTTTGCTTTTATATTACTATTTGAACCTAGACCTGCCGGTTGACATTAAAGACACCAAACACACGCATATTTTGGTTGGAAGTTTGCCTAATTTTTGGAGCGAGGAGGCGCTTAGCGGCAAGTTTGGCTGTGATGTATATTTTGAAATATTAGATGCAAACAAACTGCAAACGACGATATTCCTTATAATACCCAGTGTAATATCCGAAAAAATTCAAAAAATTTTAACTGACATTGGTTTTTCCCAGCCTCCCTTTGCCTCAACAGAAAAAACTCCCGAAGATAAGGACAGTGAAAATAAAAAGAAAATTAAAGATCTAAATCAGAAAATTTCTAAATATGAAGAAAAAATTAAAAGCATGTGGTCTGATTGTGAAAATATTAAACGTTTTTCTGATTATTTACGACTCAGAAAGGAAAAATATGAAACCATATGCAAGCTAGGCCTAACAGCCCACACATTCATCCTCGAAGGCTTTTTAAATCCAAAGTTTGAAAATATAATAAAAAACAAACTTGCCAAAAAATTTGGAGCATATATAGAAATATCAGAGCCTGACGAAAATTCCCCGGTTGATTTTTCCAACAATTTTTTTGCAGCTCCAGTCGAAAGTATAACAACGACATATTCAATGCCATCATATTACGACGTGGATCCAAACCCGATCATGGCCTTGTTTTACTATGTTTTTTTCGGCATGATGTTCTCCGACGCGGGATATGGCCTTGTTTTGGCGATTGTGTGCGGATGGCTTATGTTTTTTAAAAAATTTGAACAAAGTAAAAAAAATTTGTTCAGGATGTTCTTCTTCTGCGGCGTGTCAACAACTTTTTGGGGGTTTATGTATGGAAGCTTTTTTGGAAACGCAATAGACACTGTTGCTGCGGTCTTTTTTGGCTCTGACTTTTCTCTGGCCCCCTTATGGATCAACACAGTCACCGAGCCCCTGACGCTCTTGATTTTTAGCATCGTTCTCGGCCTGATCCAAATAGTGGTTGGTTTGTCAATAAAATTCTACACTCTGTTTAGACGTCGAAAATTTATGGAAGCGATCGCAACAGTTTTGAATTGGATGTTGATTTTAGTTGGCGTTGGAATTTTTTCGATTGGAGCTCTTGCAAAAATAGACCTTATATCCACCATTGGAGTTTTTATGTTAGTACTGGGAGTATTATTAGTCATCACGCTCGGTGGATACAAAAATAAAGGAATTATGCGAATTTTAGGCGGAATAATCAGCCTTTATGACATAACGTCATATATTAGTGACGCTTTATCATATTCCAGGCTCATGGCTTTGGGAATTGCAACTGGGGTCATCGCCAACGTCATAAACATATTGGGAAGCATGGCAGGCGGCGGCATACTCGGCTTTTTCATGTTTGTTGTTGTTTCCATTTTGGGTCATGCCATGAATTTTGGCATCAATATATTAGGCGCATATGTTCACACCAATAGATTACAATATGTAGAATTTTTCAGTAAATTTTATGATGGAGGCGGAAAAAAGTTCACTCCTTTTGGTATGCATACAAAATATATAAAATTTTTTAACAAAGTAAAATAAAATTACACGGAGGAATGTATTATGTCATTATTTTTTGCTTTACTAGGAGCTGCAATCGCGGTTGCTTTTGCTGGAATTGGATCAGCCAAAGGGGTTGGGATTGCGAGTGAATCTGCAACTGGAGTTGTTGTTGATGATCCGAGCAAATTTGGGAAATTGCTGGTTTTGCAGCTTCTTCCAGGAACTCAAGGGTTATATGGTTTTATCGTTGCTGTTATGGTCCTTTTAAACACAGGTATTCTCGGCGGGAAGGTGCCAACCGATATTTCAACGGGTATTTTATATCTGGCGGCATGTCTTCCGATCGCAATTGGCGGATTATTTTCAGCCATGGCTCAGGGAAGAGTTTGCTCTTCTGGCGTCAATATTATCGCTAAAAAGCCTGCTGAAAGCTCAAAAGCAATCGTTTCAGCCTCGCTTGTTGAGCTATACGCGCTTTTAGCATTCATCGTTTCCTTTCTGATGGTGATCAATATAAAATAACCAAAGGAGTGTGATATAAAATGGACGCTCTTGAAAATATAATACAAATTATCGAAAAAGACACTAATGAAAAAATTGTTAAGCTTAAAGAAGAAAATGACATTAAATGCAAAAATATTATATCTGAGGCGGAAAAGCGCGCAGAAAAAGAGTTTGAAGAAAATGAAAAGAAAATCGAGCAAAAGAAAGAGCAAATTATTTCACAAACAAAAACTGCAAATAGCATATTCGAAAATAAAACTATATTAGGGAAAAAACATGAATTAATCAATAAAGTTTTAGATATGTCGGCGAATTATTTATCGAGCATGGATGAATCAGAATATTTTGGTTTTTTTTCGAAATTAATTATAAAAAATGCGCCTAGTGAAAAATTTGAGTTGGTTGTTGGAGCCAAAGATTTTAAAAGGCTGCCTGGAGATTTTTTGAGAGAGTTGAATTTAAAAAATGCTAGTGAGATAAATTGCAGATGTTCTGATATATTCGACTATGGTTTTAAAATTGTGTCGTCTAAATCTGTAATAGATTTGAGTTTGGAGTCTGTTTTTGCCGATAATCAGGACTTTCTAAAGTCTGTCGCTTTAAATGCTCTTGACCTGGGAGAGATGTGAAATGAAAAAAACGTCCTACGCTTTTGCGGTTGGCTATGTTCGCGCGCTGGAAACGCATCTTTTAAATGAAACTGCCCTAAACAGCCTCAAGCAATGCAACAGTATTGAAGATTTTTCAAATCAGTTGCAAAATCTAGGTTATCCCATTGAAATTTGTCAGGATTTGAAAATTTTAGACAAACAACTTCAGTCGCATCTTATAAATGTTTGTCAAGACGTGCAAAAATCCTGTCCTTTGGGCGCTCCGTTTGAGTGGTTATGGCTAAAAAATGACGTTTCAAACTATAAGGCAGTTTTAAAATCCATTTTCTCAAACAATCCTTGGAAAAATCTCATATCACGCCCGTTTTCAGTTGATCCTGACCTAATGGAAAGATGCGTAAAGTCGAAAAAATTTGACAAAATGCCTGATTTTTTCAAAAAAATATCAATTGAAGCTTTTGAAATCATGTCTAAAACTTTAAATTCTAAGAAAGTTGAAAACAGTATTGACAAAAATTTATATGAAGCAATGCTGGAATTGTCAAAAAAAGATGTTTTTTTATCAGAAAGAACTAAATTAGAGATAACTTTAAAAAATCTATCAACAGCTTTTAGATATTTGAAATTCAAATTAAATTTAAAAGATTTAGATGATTTTTTGATTTGCGGGGGATATATTGAACTGGATGAGATTTTAAAAGCAACCCAAGAAGGGCTTGAAGGAATATATGCCTTGCTTGAAAAATTAAATCTGCGCAATATATTTGATGATATTTCTAAAAATTATTTATCAATTGAAAAATTGCTGAATGAAAAAATAAATCAGTTCGGTGAAATCTATAGGTCTGCTGCTTTTGGTTTTGCGCCAATTGTTTCATATATCGAAACGCTGCGGCAGGAACACATTGCTTTAAAGCTGATTGCGCTGGATTTGCTTTGGGCAAAAAATCAACAATAGATTCATGAAAGGAATATGCTGATGCAAAGAATTGCTATTATTGGAATTGACGATAACATCAAGGCATTTGCGATGTGTGGGATGGATGCGTTTGTTGTTGAAGATGAGGCCCAAGCTCAAAAATTAATAGATAGGCTAGCGAGTCAAAAATTTGCGATAATATTTGTCACAGAATCAATAATTAAAAAAATTCCAAACGCTGTCTCAAAATATAAACACTCCACAACGCCTTCCATAACGTCAATACCTGATTTGTTTCCAAAAAAAGGCCAAAGTTTTGCAAGCGAAATATTATCTATCAATGTTAAAAAAGCAACAGGTAGCGATATTTTTATAAATGATTCGGAGGATTAAACATGACTCAAACGAAGGGCACTATAGTCAAAGTATCAGGACCACTAATTGTGGCCGAAAATATGAAAAACACCAACCTTTTTGACATAGTCAGAGTTGGAAAATTGGGCCTGATTGGGGAAATTATTGAGATGCACGGCGACAAAGCTTCAATTCAGGTTTATGAAGAAACATCGGGAGTTGGGCCGGGAGAAAGCGTCATTTCGACAAACTATCCCCTTTCAATTGAGCTCGGGCCTGGCCTGATTGGCGGAATATATGACGGAATTGGGCGCCCGCTCATTTTGCTTAGAGAAAAAGCCGGAGAGAGGCTGACCCGCGGAATTAGCGCGCCAACGCTTAGCCGAGAAAAAGTTTGGGAGTTTTGGCCAAGTGTTGAGGTGGGGGACAATCTTGAAGCGGGGGCAATTGTTGGATCTGTTCAAGAAACATCCGCCATAGTCCATTATATAATGCTGCCGCCATATATATCCGGTAAGGTTACTGAAATTAGCCAGGGCAGCTTCAAAATCGACGATGAAATAGGAAAAATTCAGCTAGAAAACGGCTCGGAATATAGGCTGACTTTGAATCATCGCTCTCCAGTTCGAAAACAGCGCCCAGTTAAGGAAAAACTCCCCCCAAACACTCCGCTTGTCACAGGGCAGAGAGTTATTGATTCGCTTTTTCCAATAGCAAAAGGCGGAGTTGCGGCTGTTCCAGGGCCATTTGGCAGCGGGAAGACCATCGTTCAGCATCAACTCGCAAAGTGGGCCGACGCCGATATAATCGTGTATATTGGATGTGGAGAGCGCGGAAATGAAATGACGGATGTTTTGAACGAATTCCCCGAAATTCAGGACCCCAAAACAGGAAAGACCTTGATGGAGCGGACTGTTTTGATTGCAAACACTTCGGATATGCCTGTTGCAGCGCGTGAAGCGTCGGTCTATACTGGAATAACAATCGCTGAATATTTTCGAGATATGGGCTATTCTGTTGCGCTCATGGCAGATTCAACGTCAAGATGGGCTGAGGCTTTGAGGGAAATGTCTGGAAGGCTCCAGGAAATGCCAGGAGAAGAGGGATATCCAGCATATTTGGGCAGCAGGCTCGCTGAATTTTACGAACGCGCCGGCAGGGTTTTAACGCTAAATGGCAAAGAAACGGCGCTTTCTGTTATTGGAGCTGTTTCTCCCCCCGGGGGGGACATTTCAGAGCCTGTTTCCCAGGCAACGCTTCGAATTGTTAAGGTTTTTTGGAATCTTGATTCGCAGCTTGCATATAAGCGCCATTTTCCGGCGATCAATTGGCTCAAATCATACTCGCTGTATTGGGATAAAATCAAGGATTGGTTTGATGAAAACATTTCAAGCAATTGGAGCGCCTC
This sequence comes from Oscillospiraceae bacterium, assembly GCA_902789925.1. Classification (GTDB taxonomy): domain Bacteria; phylum Bacillota; class Clostridia; order Oscillospirales; family Ruminococcaceae; genus RUG12519. The sequence continues at coordinate 13,645 of CADAPX010000027.1, forward strand.
GAGAGCAAAGATAATCGAGCTTTTGCAGGAAGAAGCAAAACTTGAAGAAATCGTTAAACTGGTTGGAATTAATGCTATAAGCAGCACGGATCGCATGAAAATGGAAGCGGCAAAGTGCATACGAGAAGATTTTTTGCACCAAAACGCTTTCCACAAAGTTGACACATACACCTCTCTGAAAAAGCAGTTTTTGATGATGAGATTGATTTTGAAGTATTA
>CADAPX010000028.1 GCA_902789925.1 Oscillospiraceae bacterium
ATTTGACGAAATGCGAAATATTTTATATTAATCAAAAGTTGCAATAAAAATTAAAAGCAAGACTTTAATGAGCCTCTCGAGGACATTAGCCTACCACTTCTCACGGACGCTTTCAAAGGGAGTCGAGCTTGAGGAAGGTTTAATATTACAGTTAGTTGTGAGCGGCCATCCCAAGGACGCTTTACTACCACTTATCACGGACGCTTTCAAAGGGACTTGCGCTTGAGGAAGGTTTAATATTACAGTTAGTTGTGAGCGGGCGGTTCAAGGACGCTTAACTACTCCTTATCATGGACGCTTTCAAAGGGACTGTGCTTGAGGAAGGTTTAATATTACAGTTAGTTGTGAGCTGGCAGCTCAAGGACATTAGCCTACCACTTGTCACGGATGCTTTGAAAGGAACTTACGCTTGAGGAAGGTTGAATTGCACGAGCCGTTGTGATCCGGCGGCGGTTTAAGCTGTTGGCACCATTGTTTTTTAAAACGTGATCAAGGATATTATAATATATTGGGTATTTTAAGTGGAAAGTCGGATATTTTAAGCAAGGGATTTTGAGGGGACAAATATAACCCAAAATATATTTTTTTGCAAGCATCCCAAATGTTGACAATTATTTGAAACCTTTTGCTCTATAATTTTTTTAGAGCATATTTTTGCGTCTAAAAATCATGATTGGCTTTTGATATATTATAATAATTTGAATGGGGTGATGAGTGTGGATGTTAAAATTGAGCTTGAGGGCGGGGATATGATTGCCTATTTAAACGGCGAAATAGACCATCACGGCGCTGCAAAAATCAGAAATGACATAGATTTGAGGATTGAAGGGGCGCATCCCGACCTTTTGATTTTGGATTTCACAAATGTTAGTTTTATGGATTCGTCCGGGATTGGCTTGATTATGGGCAGGTATAAGCTGATGAAAGATATTGGAGGGGGTTTAAAAATAACCAATCCCTCGCCGCAGATTAAAAAAGTTATGAAATTAGCTGGAATCGATCGCCTCGCGGTTATTCAAAGTCTGAAACAAAAAAGAAGGAGTGATTATTTTGATAAAAAATGAAATGAAGTTGCAAATTCCCAGCAGATCATCTAATGAAAGTTTTGCACGAATTGCAGTTGCGTCGTTTTTTGCCCAGTTAGATCCAACAGTTGACGAAATATCAGATATTAAAACCGCTGTTTCTGAGGCGGTCACCAATTCGATTGTTCATGGATATATGAATGAAATTGGTGATATATTTATACACGCTAAAATATTAGACGATGATCGAATATATATACGTATACGCGACAAGGGCTGTGGGATAGACGACATAAAGCAAGCCATGGAGCCCATGTTCACAACATGCAAAACCGGCGAAAGAAGCGGCTTGGGGTTCACAGTTATGCAAAGTTTTATGGACAATTTGAAGGTTAGGTCTAGGAAGGGAAAGGGGACGACGGTTATTTTAACCAAGACTCTTAAAAAGCGCATATGAGCTGTAAAAATGTTAAACGAGAGGAATTTATTAGCAAAAATTTAGGCTTAGTTCATGCATGCGCCAGGCGATTTGTTGGCAAGGGTATAGAATATGACGATCTGTATTCTGCGGGATGCGTTGGCATAGTTAAAGCGTATGACGGGTTTGATGTTTCGCGAGGAATACAATTTTCAACATACGCTGTTCCTGTGATTTTGGGGGAGATTAGGCGGCTTTTTAGGGACGGCGGAACTGTTAAAGTTTCGAGGAGCTTGAAAGAATTATCAATGAAAATTTTGAAAAAGCGGGAAGAGCTTGCTTTCAAATTGGGAAAAGATCCGACAATTCATGATCTTGCAAAAAGCTTGGATTTAACCCGCGAGCAGGTCACAGAGGCGATTTGCGCGGCCAGCCCAACAGTTTCCTTGACAGGTAGCTTTGAAGAGGGAAATGAGAAGCAAATTGACGTTAAATGTGAAGAAAACGGTTTGAAATTAATCGACAAAATTGCAATAAAAGACGCTATAACAAAATTAAATGATAAAGATCGAGTTTTAATCGTTATGAGATATTTTTTGGATAAAACTCAAACAGAAACGGCAAAACAACTCAAAATGACCCAAGTCCAGGTTTCTCGGCGTGAAAAGAAAATATTGGGCGTTTTGAGGGAATGTTTAGAATGTTAAAAAATTATATATTATTTTGCGATTTGGGAGGATTGATTGAATATTGGCGATATATTTAGATATTCTTTTGATACTAAACCTGTTTATTGATTATTTTTTACTGCTTTCAAGCGCGGTTTTGATGAAGAGGGATGTTAAAAAGAGGCGCTTGATTTTTGCTTCAATTTTTGGCAGCTTCTCTTCGTTATTGATATTTTTGCCAAGCCTGCATCCTATTCTTATGTTTTTAGTCAAATTTTTGATCGGAGTTTTTTTAGTTTTAATTGCATTTGGATATAAGACAAGAGCGATTTTTTTTAAAACCATTTTACTTTTTTTGAGTGAAAATTTAATTTTTATTGGTATTATGTTTTTTTTATGGATGTTTTTTTCGCCGCCAGGGATGTTTTGGAAAAATGGCGTTACATATGTCTCTATTTCTCCAATTATTCTGATTTTAGGGACTTTGGTTGCATATTTTTTAACATGTTTTATAAATTTTGCTATATCTCGAAGGATTGAAAATAAAAAGATATATTCAGTTAAAATTGAATTTAATGAAAAAAATACAACAATTAAAGCGCTATATGACAGTGGAAATTGTTTAAAAGAACCGTTCTCTGGAAAATCTGTTTTTATTTGTGAATATTCAGCTATTTTCAAAATTTTGCCTGAAAGTTTGATTAAATTCTTTTGTGGGTCTGTTAATTATATATCTGAGTCTAAAAATTGTGAATATAACAAATTTATACGACTGATTCCATGTGACACAGTAGCAGGATGCACAATTTTGCCAGCATTTTTACCACAAAATATGGTTGTTTTACATAACAATGTTGAATATCCATGTGAATGCTATGTTGCGGTGACAACTAAAAAAATTTCGGATGGTGAATATAGCGCAATAATAGGAGATTTTAGATGATAAGGGGATTATTATTATGTTTTTGTATATTAAGGATAAAATACGTAAATTATTGGTTTATTTGAAAATTATTAACCCGATTCATTATATCAACGGACCCATACAACTTCCACCTCCGCTGTCTCGAGAAGAGGAGCAGAAAATTTTTGACAGGCTTAAAAATAATGATGTAAATGCAAAGGATATGTTAATAACGCACAATTTAAGGTTAGTGGTGTATATAGCTAAAAAATTCGAATCTAGTGGGGTTGGAATCGAAGATTTAATATCAATTGGGACTATAGGACTGATCAAAGCGTGTAACACATTTTCGCCTGAAAAAAACATAAAACTTGCAACCTACGCCTCTAGATGCATTGAAAACGAAATATTGATGCACTTGAGAAAAACAACAACTAAAAAACACGAACTGTCTATTGATGAGCCGCTAAAAGTTGATTGGGATGGAAATGAATTGCTTTTGTCAGACATTTTAGGGACTGACACGGATTGTGTGAATAAAAACATAGAAGACCAGGCTGAATGGGAGGTTGTTGTTAAATTCATAGATAGGCTTGAAGAGCGTGAGCGCGAGATCATGAGAATGAGGTTTGGAATGTTTGATGGAAAGGAATATACACAAAAGGAAGTTGCTGATAAAATAGGTATATCGCAGTCATATATATCTCGATTAGAGAAAAAAATCATACTTCGTTTGAGAGATGAGATGAAAAAACATAAAATTAGGGGATAAGTATAAAATCATGAAACACCAATAAAATAACACAAAAATTTTAAAGGAATCTCATGATTTTTAATTAATTTTAAATAAAGAGATTTTATTTAACTATTTTTCGCAGTTTATTTTTGGCTTGATTTTCAAATTCTTCGCGATCAACGATGATTCTGTTGTGGATGCCCGTGCATATTAGGTCGTTTTGATCCCAGACTTCGGCTTTAAATATCACCTTATTTCGATCGACGCTCAAAACGGTTGCTTTAGCTTTTATGCTCATTCCGTCGGGGGTTGGGGAGATGTGTTTTACGTTGATTGTTGCTCCAACAGAAGTTAAATTTTCGTCCAGCAAATTTTCTTTAAGCATCTTGCTACAAAGCGTTTCTATTGTGTTTATTAGCATTGAGGTCGATAAAACAGCGATATCTGCGCATCCTGTGGTTTGAGCCAGCATATTTTTTGTGACTTCAATCGTTAAAACATCGTTCATTCCGGTTCTGATAGAATTTTCCATTTATTTACTACTCCTTTGTTTTTATTTTGGATATAATATTTTTATACCGCCCTTTAAATGATAGTGGAAATATTTGTTAAAAACAAGAAAATTTTGTCGAATATTGTTGGCAGCATAATTTTACAAATAGTTATTTAAAACATAAAAATTTTCAAGCTTAAATTCACTACAATGTTTAAAATATATGATTTATAAAGAATTTATATTGTGTATTTTAAAAAATGCATATTAGGATTCAAATTTTTGTTTATTTTTTTTGATTTTTAATTGAAAAAACACTTGACTTTTAGAATTTTTTGCGTTATCATATACGTGTTAGTGCTTTTAAGTGTGTTTTTGTTGGATTGTTTGGCGCTTTAAAAGCGGGTGTGTTTTTATTTTAAATTTTTTATTAGTTATTGGAATATAGTTAACCGATTTTAATTTAAATGCTGGCTTTTATCTATGTTTGGGAGAAAGTTTTGGCGCCTATTTCTTTGAAAAACAGCAGATTTGTGTGTTTGAAAATTATATGGCTGTTGATTGCTTTTTCTGAAGCAGTGGTAATGCGTTTGCTAAGGGTTAAAAAACGACAAATAGTGATTATTGATTTTTCCGTCAACAAACCTGATGGCCCAATAGCTTAAGACAGAGCGTTGTTTTTCAAAGGTGATGGTTCGAACCCATCCTGGGCAAATTTTATTTTAAGTGAGGTTGTTTAGAATGTATGAGGATAAAACGTTAAAATGTCGTGACTGCGGGGCTGAGTTTGTTTTCACCGCAGGCGAGCAGGAGTTCTACGCAGAAAAGGGCTTTGAAAATGAGCCTCAAAGGTGTAAAGCGTGTCGATATGCTCGCAAGAGTGAAGCCAGAGGCGAGCGTCAGCTTTTTAAGGCAACTTGCGCTGAGTGTGGCTGTGAGGCAAAGGTTCCGTTCCAGCCAAAGCAGGAGAGGCCTGTTTATTGCAGCGAATGTTTTTCAAAAGTTAGGGAGACCGGTTGATTTATTCCGGTCTCAGGGATGAGGTTTGGAATTTTTTGGATTTTGCTAATATTTTAGCGAGGGGTATTTTATCAATGGACAGGATAACTAGAGAAACGGTGATTGGAGATATATTAGAAGCAGATGAAGGCGCTGCGAAGTTTTTTGTGGATATGGGGATGCATTGCTTGGGCTGTCCTGCGTCTAGGGGAGAGACAGTCCAGCAGGCGTGTGATGTTCATGGCGTGGATGTTGATAAATTTTTAGAAGACATTAACGAATATTTTACTGTTAGGCAGTGATTTATGCGCGAGCGTCTAGGGGCTTGCGGGGGCTGTGTGTGTTTTTATTGGTTTATTTGAAAGGTTGCGTTTAGAAGTTGCCATTCTGGGTGGAATTTTTTCATTATTGTCCAGTAGCTGACGCCTGCTAGGTTGTATTTTTTCACCAGGTCAAATTTGGCGTTTGAGCTTCGCGCGTCTTGAAACCAGACTTCGTGCTCTTTATTGTTGACATAATATCTAAAATATGGAGACTGGCTTTCTTCGTCAAAAGATATTGCGGCGTTTTGTGTTATGGCAATTTGAATCGCCTCTTCATTTCCAATAACCCGCGCTCTTGAGGTTTTTTCATCAAACGGCAAAGTCCAGTCATACCCGTAGTTTGGCATGCCCAAAAATATCTTGCTTTCAGGGATGGCCGAAACCGCATATTGAACGACTTTTTCAACTTTTTGAATTGGCGCAACTGCCATGGGCTGGCTATATATATATCCCCATTCGTATGTCATGATGATCACCCCATCCGAAGCTTCGCCAAGCCCTTTGTAGTCATGGGCGGTGTATAAAGCTCCGAGTTGTTCGGCGGAAATTTTAGGAGCAACTGCAACATATAGAATATATCCATTATCATTTAAAAATTTGTGTATATTTCTAATAAAGTTTGTGTATATGTCTCGATTCTTTGGGAGAATTCGTTCAAAGTCGACGACAACCCCTGCGTATTGTCTGGTTTGTAGTGTATTTAAAACTTGGCTCATCAATTTTTGCTGCATTTCAATGCTGTTTAGCAGGGCGTCTGAAAGCTCGGGTGAAAATCTTCCGTCATCATCTATGGAAGATAGGGTCATTAAAGGCCGAACTCCATATTCATAGGCGCGTCGCAGTATAAATTCGTCCCTGAGCGGCGTCAAGTTTCCGTCATATGAAAAACTATATGTGAAAGGTGATATATAAGTCAGAAAGGGCAGGGTATTTGTTAACAGTTCGTGATTTATATTAGGATATAAAAAACCATTAACTGAAATTTGAGTTGTTGGTTTGTCGGTGTATGATATTATCAATTCGTCGCCGGCAACAAGACTCGGTCTGGCGTTGAGATATGGGTTGTTCCTGTATATCTGGTTGACCGATTTGTTGTGCTGCGCAGCTATATATTCTATTGTTTCGCCCGGTCTGATGGTGTGTGTGATTTCGGGAGTCAGAATTAAAATTGATTGCCCGACAGCTAGGTCGTTTGGCCTTTCGAGCCCGTTTGTTTCCATGATCATGTGTAGGCTGATTCCAAACATTTTTGCTATGGAATATAGGCTATCTCCCGGTTTGACAACATATATTTGCATAAAATCCCTCCATAAACATATCGAATTTGTTAATTATATGCTCCTAAGCGGCATAAAATTCGGTTTGCAGATATATTTATGAGGCGTTTTATTTTCAAAATTTACTCTTTGTAATTTTCGTCCAGGTCATCTTGGATGATAAACCTTGGCCTTCGCTTTGTTTCCATATATATTTTTCCGACATATTCGCCAACGATCCCGATCGAAAGCAGGACTAAACCGCCTATGGTCCAGATGGAAATAACTGTGCTGGCCCATCCCCAGACCACATTGCCAGCAATAAACATACATAACGTGTATATAAGCATAAAAAAACTCAACGCCAAGGATAATATTCCAATCAGTGATATTATTCTGATTGGCCTGATTGAAAACGAGGTTATCCCGTCAAAGGCCAGTGATAGCATTTTTGAAATTGGATATTTGCTTTCTCCCAATTCACGTTTTTTTCGAGAATAGTATACATAATCAGACTTAAACCCAATCATCGGAACGATTCCGCGCAGGAATAAATTAACTTCTTTGAATTGGCCAAGAGCCTCGATCGCTCGTTTGCTCATCAGCCTGAAATCCGCGTGATTGAATATGGTTTTTGCGCCTAATTTGTTCATAAATCTATAGAAAAATTCGGCCGATAATCTCTTTAAACGGCTGTCAGATTTTCGGCTTTTTCTAATGCCATAAACTATATCACACCCACTCCAATATTTATCAACCATTTCATCAATCGCGTCAACATCGTCCTGCAAATCTGCATCCATAGAAATGACCATGTCTGCTTTGTTTTTAGACCGAATTAGGCCGGCCAAAAGGGCGTTTTGATGGCCCCGATTAGCGCTCAAATTCAGCCCGGTAAATAATGGGTCCTCCCGACTGAGCCGAAGTATGATCTCCCAAGTTTCATCAGACGACCCATCATTCACAAAGCATATTTTACTGTTTTTTGAAATTTTGCCAAGCCCGATCAAGTCACAAATTTTCTTTTTCAGCACTTTTGCGGTTTGGGGAAGAGCGTCCTGTTCATTATAGCAAGGAATGACAACATATAGCCTGTTTTTCATCTCAGTTTTCAATCTCCTTGTTCATCATATAGACTTTCATTTTAGCACTAAAATTTTAAAAGATCAAGTGTTTTTTATAAAAATAATTTAATTTTGAGAAATTAAGAGTTTATGCGGTCGAGAGGATGCATAGAAAAATTGTTGTATTTTTTGTGGCAATCAGTTCAATAAGTGTATAATAAAGATGGCGCCAGCTTTATATTTATAAAACTACCCAAAAAACAAAATGCATATTCAAAAATGTTATAAAAAAGATGATTTAATATTGACATAAATATACAATAGGTGTATAATAAAGATGGTGCTAGTTTTATATTTATAAAACCACCTCTAAAACAGAATGCGTATTCAGAAATATTATAAAAAAACATGATTAAGTGTTAACACACATAAATATATAATTAATGCGTGCTAAAGATGGTTGCGGTTTTATATTTATAAATTAGTGCTAAAATAAAATACATATTTAAAAATATTATGAAAAAGGAAGTGGTTACGATGAACTTAAAAACTAAAATTTCAAGAAAGGCTTTGTCATGGCTGGTTTCAATCGTCATGATTTTTGCGACGATTGGCATTAACTCAAGCTTTTTGGCATTTGCAACCAAACAGCAGGAGGTCGATTTTTGCGTTGACAAAATGAAAAATCTCCCAACAGATGATGAATTTTTGAACAAATTGAAAAAAATGCCAAACGAGGAAAATTTAAACCAGTCGAGGCATGAAGAAATCGTTCATTCTGACGGGTCGAGCGAGCCTGTGGATCTGAATGAAAAGGAAGTCTATGAAGAAATTAAAAGAATGGTTGAGGAATTAACAAAAGAGTTTGAAACTCAAGAAAGTGCAGAAGAAATGCTGAATTTTGCAGATAAGCTTGGAGAAGAGGACGGCAAAGAAGAAATTGAAATAGAAAATTTGAAAAATTCAAACGACCTGCCGGCAAAAATGAAAAAAGCTAATGCTATATATCGATGGGTTGCCGAAAACATATACTATGATTTTGAAAGCGTTGATCGTGAAAAAAACCTAGCTAAGCGCAAGCCTCAAGATGCATATTTTGTCTTTGCTACAAAAACCGGTGTTTGTGCGGGATATTCAGAACTTTTAAATTTAATGATGAGAATGGCGGGAATTCCGTGCATGGAGGTTGGTGGTTTGCGAGATTCGCCCGGAGGTGCTGGTCATAGATTTAGCGCAATTTACATAGAAGACGAAGATGATGGACGGAAAGGTTGGACTCTTCTTGACTCTTGCTGGGCTTCTCCAGATGGATCAGACGGAGACGCGGAGATAAAAAAGTATTTGAGTGGAGAAGATTTTTTTGATAAGGATGGAATGGAGAACGTTCTGGCGGAAAAAAATGACTACACAGATGAGCTTTATGATAAACTTAAAATTTCTGAAACATATGTGAAGTTGTTGGAAAATCCCAGCCAAGAACTTGCTGATGACCTCAACAAAAAAATTCCCGATATTTTGAAAGAATTAAACGAAAAATATAAAGACAGCTCGCATTTTGAAACATTTGAATTTTTTGTTTCTGAGTGGGGAAGCCTATATTTTAAATATAAAACTGATTTAACCATGGAACAAGCAAAACAGGCCAAAGATAAACTTAAGGAAATAGGTAAACGCCAACGATTTAAAGAAGTGCCCGGCGATCTAACGGGAAAATCGAAAATATATTGTGGGTATATACCATCTGCTGATTCTGAAAAAAATAATTTTGGAACAGACATAAGAGAATCATTAAGAAGTTCTTTGCAGAAAATACATGGCGCAAACTTGCGAGATAAAGTCAGTGAATATTGCGATGAACTGGAAAAAATTTATATAGATGTTTTGTTTTCAAATTTAGATGGAGCTAAAGAACATATTGAAGATATAAGCGAAGAACTAAACAAAAAGCTGGGAGAGCTCAATGAAAACTATAGTGACTTGATAACAATTAAAAAAATTAATCTCAGCACAACCGAAAAAGCAGATTATAGAGTCATGATAGTGGGCGAATTTGACACAGAACTTTCTGAACAGGATTTAGAAACAAAATTTGAACAATATTACGAGGAAATCTCTTCTGACGCAGTAAAAGAAGAATCTGGGTTTGCAAAGTATTTTCCGGCGTTTTACAAAAAAGATCAATCGTTTGAAGAAGCTAATAGGAGTGTAGTTACTGAACGTGTTCACACAATAGACCGTTTTGATGTCGGTGATTACGGCAAAGATTTTTATACGGTAAATATGGTTATTTTTGATGGGAATTCTTATGAAGGGGCAGCCAAAATTTTTTTTGATTATGTCGATTTTTACGATATTAACTATATGATTGGTGACATAAATAAAATCGTTGAATATGGTTTTCCAATTCGCATGAAAATAATTGGCTATTTTCCTGACAAATTGGTGTTAAAAAATGTTGAAAGTATTGAATTTTATGAGTATACAAGTATCAAGGAAATAGATACAACAGGTTCTGACAGATATATCCTTGAAGATGGCGTTTTGTATGAAAAGACTGACGATGGAGGTAAAAAATCGATTTTGAAATTTTATAACGGAGAGTATAGAACGATTGAATATTTAAAAAATATAGAACAATTAGATGTTTAAAACTTGAAGAAGACAAAAAAGAATAAAGGAAGATGAAAAAATTCTAGAAAGCGTAGAAAATTAAACGTTTGCCCCTCAGTAACTTTTTATTATCCACACATTGATAAATCTCACTTTAAGAGCGATTTTTGCTCAAAGTGAGATTTTTTTATGTTTACGGGTTTATCGATGCCGTAAAGGACGGATTTACAATTAATTGTGAGCGGGCGGCGGTTGAATCGGTTTTTGCATGGTTTTTTGGAACGCGAGTTGAGGATTTTTAGAATTTATGATCTCTTGCCATGACATAACGTTGTTTTATTGTTTAAAATTAATTTAAAACATCTATTGTAAACCAACATTTCTGTGAAAAAATTTAGAAGCCCTTGCGTCAGCCTACAATGCGTTTGATGAAAAAATAGCTTAAAAAATTTTTATCAGAACAATTTAGAAAAAAGATTAACTCAAAAAAAGCCACCTTCATATAATGACAAAATTAAAAACCCCACCTTAAGCAGAAAACATTGCTTAAAGCAGAGTTTTGATATGTAGATATTTCTAAAACTTAGGCCGTCATTCTTAGACTTATCAGAGCCGCAAGCCCCAGAGTTTACTTAATTCATCCCCCAGAGTTTACTTAATTCATCCATTTTTAATCCGGCTTCAGTCGCGATCCTCATCAAATGCTCATAGTAGATACTCATCTGTTCTTTTGTGATCTGTCCTGTTTCTAACTGTTTTCTAGCGTTTTCCATCATGTTTACTCCGAATTCAAATATAGCCTTAGCCTCGTCAATACATTTGTCTTCAACAGGATCACCACCTCCAGCAACTGATTCTAATGCGTCATTTTGAAGTTGGTTGTTTTTGTTAGCATTCATTTTAGACACCTCCTCTCAAAATAAAAAATTTAATTTCAGGGGAATTTTTATACTTAATATATAAATTTTAAAACAACCCCCTAAAAAATATAATAGCACAATTGAATATAAATGTCAATAGTAAATTTAAAAAATAATTATTTTTTTTGTTAGCTTATATATAAATGTGTTAAAAAATCATTAAAATAGTTCACCTTTTTTGAGAAGTGGAAGGCTTGGCGCGATTGAGGGCGGGCACGCCTTTTAACCTTGGGTTGTTATGGATGCTTTGAAAAATGAGGGATTTTAAATGAGGTTTAATTGCACGGGCGGCTGTGAGCAGGCGGCGCTTACTCAGCCCTTGCATGGTTTTTTAAAACGCGAGTTGAGGATTGTTTAATATACTGGGTTTTTAATTAAAGAGCTGGATATTTTAAGGAGGAGCGATTGAGGGGGCCGCCCTCAAGGATATTTACCTACCACTTGTTACGGACGCTTTCAACTGGACTTGTGCTTGAGGAAGGTTTAATACTCAAGCCCGTTGTGAGCGGGCGGCGGTTTAAGCTGTTGGCCACATTGTTTTTTGGAACGCAATCAAGGATTGTTTAATATACAGGGTTTTTAATCAAAGAGTCGGATATTTTAAGGAGGGAGGGAGAGGGGACAAATCTAACCCAATTATAAATTCATAAAAAATAATTTTTTTAAAGTTTTACTTGACTTGAGGAAATTTTTATGATAAACTCAAGTTGTGTGTGGGGTGTTTAATTTTTGCGTGATTTTGGAGGTTTAAGTGAAAGTACAAAAAGCCATAATTCCTGCCGCGGGCTTGGGGACAAGGGTTCTTCCGGCTTCTAAGTCAATCCCAAAAGAAATGTTGCATATTGTTGATCGGCCAGCCATTCAATATATCGTTGAAGAGGCGGTTAGCAGTGGGATAACCGAAATAATGATAATAACCAGCAGGGGAAAGAAGGCTGTTGAGGATTATTTTGACCGTTCTCCGGAGCTTGAGAGCGTCTTGCTTAAAAAAGGTGACTTGGAAAAATATGAAGAGATTATGAAAATCTCCAATATGGCGAATATTTTATATGTTAGGCAAAAAGAAACCAGAGGCTTGGGAGATGCGATTTTGTGTGCTAAGTCTTTTGTTGGGAGCGAGCCTTTTGCGGTTTTGTATGGAGATGACATCATAAAGTCCAAGTGTCCTGTTTGCAAGCAGCTGTGTGATGCATATGAAGAGTTTAATTTGGGTGTTGTTGGGATAAAAAAGGTGACCAAAGAACAGATAAAAAAGTATTCCTCGATGAATGTTGATTTTATTCGGGATAACCTTTTTAAGATAACTGATATGATTGAAAAGCCCAGAGAAGATCAAATAATGTCGATGTATTCGATTCTTGGAAGGTGTGTTTTGCCGCCGGAAATATTTTCTATATTGGAAAATACCCCTGTTGGCGTTGGTGGCGAGCTTCAGCTGACGGATGCCATGAAAAAGTTGGCTCAAATTGACGGGATGATTGGCGTGGATTTTGTTGGAAAGAGATATGACATGGGAAGTAAATTGGGGATAATTCAGGCAAATGTTGAGTTTGCTTTGGAACATGAGGAAATAAAAGACGAATTTAGGCTCTATTTAAAAGGCTTTTTGGGTGATTTATAAAAATTAGTTTATTTTTAGCTTGACAATTCTTTGTTTTTTTGATATTATGAACAAGTAGGTTTTTACGTGCGTTTTAAGCCGTGTCCTTGCTCTGTTTTTTGCAGGGTCGAAGTCCAAAAGGAGGTGTTTAGAAATATGTCGGAACAAAATCGCAGCTATGAGAGCATGATGGTTTTGAGTGCTAAGCTTGGAGAAGAGGGGA
>CADAPX010000029.1 GCA_902789925.1 Oscillospiraceae bacterium
AAAAGAATTCATAAAAGAATTCATAAAAGAATTCATAAAAGAATTCATAAAAGAATTCATAAAAGAATTCATAAAAGAATTCATAAAAGAATTCATAAAGCACAATAATGCATTATGTGTGAAAAACAAACCGTGATTTGAAAGAATTTAACTATATTAAAATTTATTATTTTGTTAGGAGGTTTTTGAAAATGTTTAGTAAAATCAAAAAAGTTTTAGTTTCTCTGGCTTTGGCATCTAGCCTTGCTCTTGCTCCAATGAATGTTTCGGCGGATGATGACCATAGTGGCCCCATCGTGGGCTCTGGCACAACTGCTGCCACAGGCACAACTGCTGCCACAGGTAAAAATGCAGGCGACAAAGTCGTCCAAGTCCCAGTACTTATTGGCGGTACAGCTTCAGATATCGCTGAATATACCATTGAAGTTTCACCGAGTCTCACAATAAATTTGGATGATTCATCAACCTCAGCATTAAAGCTCATTGCAAACAGTGCAGAAGAGGGAGCTGAGGGAATATACATGAAGTTAACAGAAGCAGACGATTTTGGTGAATACAAATTGCAAGTGACTCCGCAGTTTAGCATTCCCGATCCCGACGCAAAAATTGCTTTTATTGCCGATGAGAAAGAGGATCCCGTTAATGACAAAACAGGAATGAAATTGTCAGAATTGGGCGTTACTAGTGAGCTCTTGAAGTTCGGAACTTATGATAATAATGGCAGTTTGAGCTCTGGGACTAATTCGATTTCCTTTTCAGAAAACGATAAGGAGGGTGCGGCTCAACCTGTTCCAACTAAGGTTGATAGTGATTTAGCAGCCACCATCCGCAAAAACATCCCTGACCAAATTACTGATACAGATAACTCAACCAAAAAGAGCGTGGGAACTCCCCAGATTGCAGACAACCAAAAAATCGGTAACGTCACATTTGATATCGCTTTTGTATCGACTAAAACCCAAGGCGGCAACTAATTAATTAAACAAATCTGAATGCCCGCCCTTGGTCTCTAAGGGGGGCATTTGGTTTTTAAGATGAAAGCATAATATTTAATGCTAAAATAGGTTGACTAATCGCGCATATAATATAACTTGGTTTGCATATTATTTAATAACTCTTACGTTTAGAATTTGGAGGATTGTTTATATGAAACGGACGGCTGGTTGTTTGGCGTTTTTGGTTTGTTTAGTGTTTAGTGTTTTGCTGTTTTGTCAAGGCCCGTTGGATTTTTGCTATGAAACTTCGGCGAAAGACCCTGAGCCGGGCGAGCAAAAAACAGCGAATCAACCCAAAGAGGATTTGCAAGAAATGCGCGGCTGTTGGTTTTCATATTTAGAATGGCAGCGTATTTTGCAAAACAAAAACAAGGCGCAGTTTGAACAAAGCGTCAGGGCGGTTTTTGAAAATCTAAAAGTTTGCAAAATTAATGCTCTGATGCTCCATCTGCGGGCGTTTGGAGATGCTTTCTATCCCTCAAACCTTTCCCCGATTTCGAAATATTTTGCCGGAAATTTGTGTGAACAAGTTGAATATGATCCGCTAAAAATAATAATTGAGATTGCAAAGGAATATAATATATCTGTTCACGGTTGGATTAATCCCCTTCGGACCATGTCGGATGATGATTTTTCAAAGATTTCCGATAAATATATCCTAAAAAAATGGAAGCTGTCGCAAAATTCAAGTGACTACTATATGAAAGATTTGACGGGAAGGTATATCCTAATCCCAACAAATCCCGAGGTCAGGGGCTTTATTTTGGATGTTATAGCCGAGATATTGAGCCGCTATGACCTAGCCGGAATTCACATCGACGACTATTTTTATCCGTCCAGGATTAATGAATTAAAAGAAAATGACGTTTCGTATTATAATAAAGTTAAACCTGGCTGTGATATAAACACATGGCGCCGGCAGGGAACGTCTGAGCTTGTCAAGCAGATGTTTAAAAAATGCCACGAAATCAAGCCGGACGCAAAGTTTGGGGTCAGCCCTCAAGCGAACATGAAAAACAACTATAACTCCATGTTCATCAACACAAAGCTTTGGCTGTCTGAACCCGGTTATGTGGACTATATTATGCCGCAAATTTATTTTGGCTTTGAAAATTCATCATGCCCATTCGACAAAACATTTGATGAGTGGAATAATTTAATCAAAAATGACGCGGAACTTTATGTTGGCCTGGCTGCATACAAAGTTGGAATGGAACATGATCAATATGCTGGCCTTGGCGCGAAAGAATGGAAAGAAAAGACGGATATTTTAAAGCGCCAGGAAGAATATTGCAGGAAGTGTGAAAAATATAGGGGATATTGTCTATTTTCATATCAATCCATATTTCAGGCGGATGGGAATATGAATCCAAAAACAAAACAAGAGATCGAAAATTTAAACAGTCTATCTTAAATTTTTGACTGGCCAGATCATTTTAAAATGGTCTGGCTTTTTTTGATGTCTCTTTAAAAACGCTGCTGAGATTTTCGACAACATTCGTTGCACAGACACATCTTGTGTCTTTTCCGGCTTCAACCACCAAGTCTGCTGATCGCCCATGCGCATATATTGCGTTTGAGATTGCTTGTTGGATGCTTTCGTGGGACGGAACAAAAGCTGTGATAATCCCGGTCAGGACGTCTCCCGTTCCTGCTTTTGCAAGGCTTTGATTTCCGCTTTGGTTGACAAATTGATTTCCATCAGGGGTTGAAAGAATTGTGTGTGGACCTTTTAAAACCAAAAAGCAGTTTAGTTCCATCGCCTTTTGCTTTGAAATTTCAAATCTGTTTTTTTCGATTTCGCCAGCCTCCACACCGCATAGTCTCGCCATTTCGCCGGTGTGTGGGGTCAAAATTGAAGGGCTTTTTCTCGCTTTGAGAAGTTTTAGCAGATCAGAGTCCAAAAAATAAAGCGCATCAGCGTCTAAAACTATCGAAGCCTCACTCAAAATTGCTTTTTTAACAACGTTTCTTGCGCAAAAGTTCCGAGATATCCCGGGTCCGCAGGCGATTATGTCGACTTTTTCTGGAATTTCAAAGTCGCGTAAAGTCCCATTTTCTTCAAGACATTTTGTGTATGTCGCTTCGGGCAGGTGAGCCGTGATGTGGCTTTTAACAGCTTGTGTTGTTGCCAGTTTCAAAAGTCCAATTCCGGCCGAAAAACAGGCCTTTGCGCAAAGAATGGCTGCTCCGGGCATATGGTCACTTCCTGAAACAATTAAAGCGCTTTTGTTGCTTGCTTTATTGGCGTTTGGGGCGGGGAAGGGGAGAGTTGAAAAAAAGTCGCTCCTGCTCCAGGTTTGTTTAATTTGAGTTTGATTTTTTTTGTCATATACGATTCCGGCGTCAACGACCAAAATTTTGCCATAGTTTAGCTTGGATGGATATAAAAATGCGCTGATTTTTGGGAAGGATATTGTTAAAGTCAAATCGGCTCGGATTGCGTTTTTTGAAACTCCCCCGTCTGCCGAAACTCCGCTTGGGATGTCGATTGCGATGATTTTTGCATTTGATTGATTTATTTTATGAAAGACTTCACAATGCTCGGGCGAAATCTCTCCTCTAAATCCAATTCCAAACATGGCGTCAACGATTATTGTGGACCTTTGTATAATATTTTCGACTGAACTTGAATATTTCACAAAGTCATATCCGTGTTTTAAATATAAATTCATGTGATATAACGCAGCATTTTTATATTCCGACGGATCTACAGTCAGTATTAAATTCACATTGAAATTCAAATTTTTCAGGCGTCTCGCAACAACAATTCCATCCCCGCCATTATTCCCTCGGCCGCAAAAAACGCTTATTGTGTCGCTTGGTTTGGCAAATTTCAAAATTTCGTGGCATATCGCCTGGCCCGCATTTTCCATCAACATTTCAGATGGAATTCCCAAGCCATTAATCGTGTGTTCATCGGCGGCATACGCTTCTTTTTTGTTAAATATAGTCATAAATAAGCCTCCCTTAAAAAAATAAATCAGCCCCCAATAAAATAACCGACACATTGAGGGTTGATTTAATTCTAGTTAAACATATCTTTTATCCTATCAAAAAAACCTTTTCTTTTGTGATAATTCTTTTCATCCAGAGAATTATCGAACTCTTTGATTAATTTTCGTTGCTTTTCATTTAGGTTGCGTGGAACTTCAATAATGGTTGTTATTAGCATATCTCCTCGGCTGTGGGAGTGAAGCCTAGTAACTCCTTTGCCTTTAAGTCTGAAAGTTGTTCCTGGCTGGGTTCCTTCGGGAATATTATATTTAACTTTGCCGTCTATTGTTGGAACAACAAGCTCAGCGCCGCTAACTGCCTGCGCGTATGTTATTGGTATATCACACAATATGTCGAATCCATGCCTTTTAAATAGCGGATCCGGCCGAACAGTTATTGCGATGTTTAGGTCGCCATATGGGCCGCCATTAGATCCAACGTTTCCTTCGCCAGAGACAACCAAAGTCTGGCCATCATCAATTCCAGCGGGTATATTGACGGAAATCTTTTTGGATTTTGACTTTTTGCCAGTTCCGTGGCAGCTTGAGCACGGGTTTAATATAACCTGGCCCTTTCCGCCGCATCTTGGGCATGTTGTTGCGGAAGTCATGATTCCAAAAGGAGTTCGCTGTTGAGTCCTGACCTGGCCGGTTCCGCCGCAGTTTGGGCATTTTGACGGGGCTGAACCGGGAGAAGCGCCTGTTCCTCCGCATGAATCGCATCTGTCCATTTTTTGAACGTTCACTTCTTTAGACGTTCCTTTACACGCTTCAAAAAATGAGATTGTTATGCTTGCGAATGTGTTTTGGCCTTTTCTCGGAGCGTTTGATCGCCTTGCTCCAGAAAAGCCAGAAAATCCGGAAAATCCGCCGCCTTCTCCAAACATTTTGTCTATGATGTCTTCCAAATCAACGCCAAATCCGCCCGCGCCATATTGACCAGAACCAGCGCCAGAAAAGTTTGAATCAACTCCCGCGTGGCCAAATTGGTCATATCTTGCTTTTTTTGTTGAGTCGCTCAAAACTTCATATGCTTCGCTTATTTCCTTAAATTTTGCCTCCGCCTCTTTGTCTCCAGGACACAAATCCGGGTGATATTTCTTTGCTAATTTGCGATATGCTTTTTTTATTTCGCTGTCCGAAGCTCCGCGTGATAGGCCTAAAACCTCGTAATAATCTCGTTTACTCATCACGGTCTCTTCCTCCAAAACCTGCACAAACCCAAAAAGCAAGGCGTTTTTTAGTTTTAAATCCTTGCTTTTTTAAATTGCGCAGGATACTGTTAGTTGTTTTTATTTTCATCGACATCAGTGTAGTCAACGTCAACGACATTATCATTATTTGCTGCTGAAGACTGCTCTGCTGAAGGACCTGGATTTTGCGCAGATTGCGCCTGATTTGCCGCCTGAGCTTGTTTATATATCTTCTCAGAAACGGAATATATCGCCTGTTGAAGCTCGTCTTTTTTGGCTTTAATATCTTCAATATTGTCGGATTTTAGGGCCTCTTTTAAAGCGTCTGCTTTTGATTTAACCGATGCTTTTTCGTCCTCAGAAAGGTTTGCGTTTGATTCAGACAAAACCTTCTCGCTTTGATATACTAGCTGATCTGCGTTGTTTTTGACTTCAACTTCTTCCTTCTTTTTCTTGTCTTCGGCTGCAAATTTTTGGGCTTCTTTAACCGCTTTGTCTATGTCTGCGTCGCTCATGTTGGTTGATGATGTTATGGTTATGTTTTGCGCCTTTCCAGTTCCCAAGTCTTTAGCTGAAACATGAACTATTCCGTTGGCGTCTATGTCAAACGTGACTTCAATTTGTGGAATGCCTCGAGGAGCAGGGGCAATTCCATCAAGCCTAAACATTCCGAGTTGCTTGTTATCGTGGCAAAATTCGCGCTCTCCTTGATATATCGCTATGTCAACAGAAGTTTGCCCATCTGCAGCTGTTGTGAATATTTGAGTTTTTTTAGTTGGGATGGTTGTGTTGCGTTCGATCATTTTAGCCATAACGCCGCCTTGAGTTTCAAGCCCAAGAGTCAGCGGAGTCACGTCTAGAAGCAAAAGACCCTTAACGTCTCCTCCCAAAACGCCGCCCTGGATCGCCGCTCCAATCGCAACGCATTCATCCGGATTGATCCCTTTAAAAGGCTCTTTGCCAAGCTTTTTCTCAACAGCTTCATAAACCGCAGGAATTCTTGTTGAGCCGCCAACCATCAAAATTTTGTTCAAATCTGAGGCTGAAATTCCCGCGTCAGAAAGCGCTTGTTGAACTGGGCCCATCGTTTTGTCGACAAGATCCGAAGTCAGCTCATTAAATTTTGCTCTGGTTAAGGTCAGGTCAAGGTGTTTCGGGCCGGTTGCGTCGGCGGTTATGAACGGTTGATTGATGTTGGTTGTCATGGTTGATGAAAGCTCAATTTTTGCTTTTTCTGCGGCCTCTTTAAGCCTTTGCATAGCCATCTTGTCTGAAGATAAATCAATTCCTTCAGATTTTTTAAACTCAGAAACAATCCAGTTGATAATCCTTTGATCGAAGTCATCTCCTCCAAGTTTGTTGTTTCCAGCTGTTGCCAAAACTTCTTGAACTCCGTCTCCCATTTCAATGATTGAAACGTCGAAAGTTCCGCCGCCAAGATCATAGACCATTATCTTTTGATCCTGTTCCTTGTCAGCTCCATACGCTAAAGCAGCAGCAGTTGGCTCATTAATAATTCGTTTAACGTCAAGCCCAGCGATCTTTCCCGCGTCTTTTGTTGCTTGGCGCTGGGAGTCTGAAAAATATGCAGGGACTGTTATAACTGCTTCAGTCACCGGCTCTCCGAGATATGCTTCAGCGTCGGATTTGAGTTTTTGAAGAATCATCGCAGAAATTTCTTGGGGTGTGTAGTTTTTGCTGTCAATTTTAACCCTATAGTCTGAGCCCATATGACGTTTAATTGAAATGATCGTCTTTTCCGGGTTGGTTATCGCCTGCCTTTTAGCAACCTGGCCAACCATCCTTTCACCTGTTTTTGAAAATGCAACAACCGATGCAGTTGTTCTTGCGCCCTCTGCGTTTGGAATAACAACAGCCTCTCCGCCTTCCATAACTGAAACGCAAGAATTTGTTGTTCCAAGATCGATTCCGATTATCTTTCCCATGAAAAATTACCTCCAAATAATTTAACTATATTTATATTTTTTACTATTGGTATCATCTACGGATTAGCCACAACAACCATCGCGTGGCGAATAACCGTGTCATTTAGCATATATCCTTTTTGCAAAACCTGACAAACAGTGTTGTGAGCATAACCCTCATCCTCAATGACGTTGATTGCGTTATGGCAATTTGGATCAAACTCTTTGCCCAGGCTTTGAATTTCCAAAACTCCAATCTTTTTTAAAGCGTCCGAAAATTGGTTAACTATTAATTTAACTCCCTGGCTTAGCTTGGAGCCGTCTTCTGAAGCTTCAAGCGCGCGCTCAAGGCTGTCTAAAACAGCAAGCAAAGGGGTGATGCAATCAGCTTTTGCGGATGAATATATCTCCTGCTTTTCTTTGATTGTTCGCTTGCGAAAATTGTCAAACTCAGCCTTAAGCCGCAAATCCTTGTCTTTTAAAATTTTAAGCTCGCTCTCAAGCTTCTGGATTTCCAAAACATAATCATCAATAGTTTTTTCAAGTTCTTCTTCATCAAAAGCCTCCTCCTCAATCTCATCTTCCAACTTCAAGCTTTCTGTTTCGTCAAGATTTTGAGATCCATTTTCTTTAAAAGTGTCTTTTTTTTTCTTTTCGCTCATATTTAACTAATCTCCTTCCTCTTTTTCAGCTTCGCCCAGCATATTATCAATTATGGATGTGACACTTTGTGAAAAATAAGAAACATATGGGATGATTTCTTGATAGTTTAGCCTGATTGGCCCAATAACACCAAAAGATCCAAATTGCTCAGAGGTTCCATATTTAGTCAAAATTAGGCTTGAATTTCCGATTAAAAATGTGTCATTTTCCTTGCCAAAAACTATGTTAATCCCCGAAAAAGCGCTTGATAATATGTTTTCTATTTTGTCTTTAGCCGACATAAACTCTATTAGCTCATCAGCCTTCAGCCCATCATATTTTAAAAGATTATTTTCGCCTTTTAAGTCGATTTGCGGCTTTGAAATCTCATCAGACATTTTGTGAAGTGTGTCTAGAAGGGGGGAAAGGCTCAAGGTATAGCTGCCCATAGCTTCTGCAAGTCTAGCAAAAACATCATCATCAAATGAATCGATTGAAATTCCCTTGAGATTTTTATTAATCGTCTCCTGGAAAAATTTCAGCTGCTCGTTTGTTATGTCAAACTGCATTCGGCAAATTTTATTTTTCACTTCACCTGATGAGGTTATTATCAAAACAGCATAAACCCTTCTCCCTGTTGGAATAACTTCAACTTTAGATATAACCGAAAATTTGGGGATGTTGTTTGTTGAAATGGCCGCAAGCCCCGTTATTTCAGAAAGAGCGCCCAGAGCATTGTCAACAACAGCAGAAACAGAACTTGTGTCTGCGCGGAGCAAATCGTCGATTGACTTTTTCTCTTGATCGGTTAGATTTTTTGGCTTAACAATTTGGTTTATATATGCTCTAAAGCCGAGGTATGTTGGAATCCTTCCAGCTGAAGTGTGAGGCTGCTCTAAAAAGCCAGCTTTTTCAAGTTTGGCCATATCATTTCGTATTGTTGCTGGCGAAACAGCTTTATTGAGTTTTAAGCAAACGGAGACGCTTCCAACTGGCTCGCCAGTTTCAATATATAAATTAACTATATGCTCTAATATTTTCAGCCGCCTTTCATCATTTTTCATATATTTCACACCCCAGCACACGATGAATGATTCTTAGCACTCGTATTATCTGAGTGCTAATATTATATTATCACCATTTTTTCATTATGTCAATAGATTATAAAAAATATTTTTTTAATTTTTGTGGGTTTGCGGATTAATTTGCCAGCCATTAAGCAAAAAGCCACTAATTGTTTGGCTTTTTTGGGTTATATTTGTTTCAATAAAACTCCTTGCTCAAAACACATCCGATTAACTTCTCAAAAACGCCAAAAAAAATTTCAATGTCCTCAAGCAAATTCTAAAAAACAATGCAAAAAACAAATTAAGCGCCGCCAGCTCCGGGCTAACTGTAATATTAAACCTTGCCAAGCCTCTCCCTTAGTTCAAACCATCCTCAACAAGCGGTAGCTACGCACCCTCAACAAAAGCTTCGCCCAAGGGCGCAAACCTACCACTTATTACAGAAAGTTATAAAAAACACTTGGCATTTTAAACGGGATCAAATTGCATGGTTGATGGTGAGCCCGACGGCGCTTAAACCAATTTTTGAATTGTTTCCCCAGAATTTTCTTGAGGGCGGTTTAATTTTAGAAAGTTTTTTAGATTAAATTTAAGATGTTTCCAGCAAAAGGATTTAATGGAACAAATATAACCCAAATCAACATTTTTTTAATTTTTTATCAATCCCCAAAAAGCGACAACAAAATCTAAAAAATTTCATTGTCACTTTGCAAATGTTTTTTCATTTAAACCGCATACCTAGCCACGGCAAACTGCTTTCAGCTGCTGTGTATATGGCGGGAATTCCGTCCATCATAACATAATACGATCTGTAAATAAAATTTTTGTTTTCTGCAGCATGTCCTCCCCCTGGTTGCGACGTTTTAGGCAAATTTGAAACACACCCAATTTTAAAGCTATAGGTCTTGTCATCAATAACATAGGTCACCTCGGCTTGCGGATTGCGCATCCCACACAGTTCGATGATTTCGTCGGACAGATGCGGCGTGTAGATGCTGGAAGCGGTTAACAAAGGAAGGCCGTTTTCCAGCTGGAACATTGTTTCCTCAGGTATTTTGAATTTTTCAGAACCAGATGTTTTCAATTTTCCGTTTTGATCCGCAATAAGCTCGATGGGGGAGGCCAAGTCACGCCGCTTAATGACACATTTTTTAATTTTTCCTTTCATTAAATTGCCATTTTCATCCGAAACTTTTGCCATATATGGGATTAAATTTAAATTTGCATACCGAAAATGCTCTCTAAAAAACGGGTCTATTTTTGCGGCCGGGATCAAGCCAATCTCTTTCTTTCCCTCTTCAAGACAGTAACATGCTGTCCCGTCGGGGGTTATATTGCCAATTCTTAACACCAATGAATGATCATCAAAATCTGCTTTTATCCTAACTCTTGGCTCACTAAGCCCATAACCCTGCAAATCGTGGTCTGGTTTGAAAACACCCTTAATTTCCAACTGTTTCATAAGCCTGAAGATTTCAGAGCAAAAAATTTGATTTATTGGAACATTTTCGAATTCATTAACCTTAAAAACATCGTCCTGCCTGCAAATTTGCGTCAAACTATCCTCTGATTGGATTGTGACTTTTAAAGGATATTGTTCGTGAAAATAGTAGTACTGGACTGAAACCGACTGATTTTTTGTTAAACCAAACAAAAACATTGCGGAGATAAAAAAAACAATAACTAGGACAGAAGTAGATATAATAATTTTTATATTTTTCATTCGCTACCTTTTTTCTGTAATGACAATTTATATATTTGAATAAGCTGTTAATTTAGCCGTTATTTAAATAACTGACGCCTTTTTGCGTTGCTATTTATAACAAAAAATATATATATCACAAGTTTTTCTCAATATATGACCGCCTTTTTCTATATTTTATGATCTAACGAGTAAAAAACAAATCCGGACATTGGCTCGGGGAAAAACAAAGCGCTCTTTTGCGGCATATCCTCCCCATTTTTCACAACATCAATTATTTCATTTATTCTCGTTGCGCTCAAAAAGACCGCAAAACACGCATCACCGCAGTCAACCGCTTCACAAGCCTCACTTGCCGATTGAACATACCCCACCTGATCCGACGCAACATTAAGGATTTTTTCTAAAAACAATTTATGTAAAACTGCAACATCCAGTTTTCTATATGCCTCAGACTGTTTGCATATTTTTTCCATTATATCTAAATCCTTCAAAACTAACACGCTGTAAATGCCGTCTGCATATATTCCAAATGCGGTTTTGTCTTCTCTTTTCAGGCCAAACATCGTCTTTCGAGCCGATTTTAAAGTTTTGCATGTAGAGATTTCAAAATATTTAGACGCTCTTTGTAATATGTCGTCGCTGTCAAACATGTCTATGTTTGAAACAATCCTGTGGATTGGAAGGACAGCCAGAGCAGGGTCATCTTTTTCAATAAAAAGCGTCATGACGTAATTTGCGGGATGCTCGTCTGATATGTTTTCCTCAAGCTTTAATTTTTCTTTATATGAACATGCAGTCCGAAATATTTGATCGCCACCTGAAATATAAAAAGTTTTTTTGCTAAATAGCTCAACAATCTCACTTATTTTTGATTCATCACTCACTTCCCAAATTTTATGCGTTCGACCTTCCTGTTTAGCTTTGGCTAAATAGGTTGATGATGTTATTTCAAAGATCAAGTCAAAAATTTTTCTTTCGTTATCTTCATATAAAACACAAACAGGGCTAAACTGGCACTTTGTCGCCTCAAGAAGCTTCATGCTTGCTGTTTGGTTGGCTTGGAAATCGTTTTTGGAATTTAAAATGTAATCCTCTTTTGGCCCAGGGAGCTTGAGCCCGCCAATAATGCCGTGCATTTGATATGTTTGGTCATTAATTTTATATGAAATCTCATATATATAGAGAGAAGGCGAATTTGAAAACGTTAAAACTTCTCCTTCAATCCATTCCTCAAGCTTTTGCTTTGCGTCATCATATGAACTGGGAAACTCCAGATTAACAGCATTAAATTCATGCCTGGACTTCAATTGTTCTTTTTGCTCGGCTGAAATCATATTATATGGCGGACAAACAAGTCTAGATAAATTATTAGATTTTGTTGATTTGTTAGCATAGCACAAACCCCAAAATGGCGCAACCACATTCATTAACATATCCTCCATAAACAACTTATTAAATGAAAACAACAATAGTATTATAGCACAAATTTTTAATATGTAAAGGGTTTATTCACATTATTTTAACAAAAATTTTAAAAATTCATTTTGTGGCGTCTAATAAAAAGGACATGCCTCAAAATTAACATGTCCTTTTGAAATTTATTTTGCATTAGTCTTAAATTTAAGCATCATCTTCCCCGGATTTCCATCCGCGTCTTTTTCGTGTATGCCATCTTTTGCAATAACAAATTTTTTGCCACTATCACCCAATGTCAAATTTGTGCTGTTTAATCCGCAATCATCCCTGAATTTAACATTATCGCTGGAATTTAAAGTCATTTTGTCAAATCCGCTCCCAATTTCAAATGACAAATTGAGTTTTTTCAAGTTATCTGGTATGTCTTTTGATATATCCAAATCTTTTTTGGCTTCGCTTCCACTCAGCTTTATACAATCAGGCGCAATTTGATATTTAATTCCGCTTGATGTTTGATTAACTCCTCGATTATATACTCCCACAAGTTCCCCGTATTTATATATTGCAACATCATCTTTTGTTAAAAAACTGTTTTTGCCTAAATCGAAATTTTTAACATGTGAATCTTCGAGAAAATCAAAAGTATTTAAACCAGAAATTTTAAAAGAGTCAAATCCCTTTGAAATCATAAAAGTCATTTTAGCGTCCCTCAAATATAGCGGAATATCTTGGTCTATATCTAGCGGTTTTTTATTTTCTTCATCACGCCAAATTTTGAAATTACCAGACTTAATTTGATATTTGATTCCATTTGAAAGAGTGATATAGTCGCCGCCAAAATTAAGCAACTGACAATCAAAATTTTTGTCGTCATTATCATTTTTAACATAAAGCCCGTCTTCTTTAATGACATATTTTTTACTTTCACCTTTCAAGTTTAACTGGTCCTTTGTTAATTTACATTCGCTTTCAAACAAAACTTTTGCGCTGTCATCCAAAGTCACCTGGTTAAATCCCTCGCCAATCAAAAGAGGCAAATTGAGTTTTTTCAAATTATTTGGTATATCTTTTGAGACGTCCAGATCTTTTTTAGAGTCACCAGGTTCTAAAAAAATAAATTTATCAAAAATTTTATATTTAACTCCGCTTTCAGTAGTATTTATTCCTTTATTATATATGAATACTTGTTTATC
>CADAPX010000030.1 GCA_902789925.1 Oscillospiraceae bacterium
TCCAGCCCAAGATTCCCCTTTGATTTCAGCTAAAACCGGGCTTGGAATTGGGGATGTTTTGGAAAAAATCGTCCGAGACATTCCCGCTCCATCAGGACTTGATAATAAACCGCTTCAAGCTTTGATTTTTGACTCTATATATGATTCATATAAAGGCGTGATAGTTTATGTTAGAATTAAACAAGGAACAATTAAACCCGGCGATAACATTCGAATGATGGCAACGGGCGCTGAATTCACCGTTGTTTCGACGGGTTGCATGGGCGCGACAGAGCTTGTTCCTAATGAAGGATTGTTTGCTGGAGACGTTGGATTCGTGACTGCATCAATCAAAAATATCGGCGACACCAAAGTTGGAGACACCATAACCTCGGCTCAAAACCCCGCAAAAGAGCCGCTTCCAGGATATCGACAGGTCAGCCCCATGGTTTTTTCCGGAATATATCCAACGGATGGGGCAAGATATGGAGATTTGCGCGAAGCTCTTGAAAAGTTGCAGCTAAATGACGCGTCCTTGATTTTTGAGCCTGAAACTTCAAAGGCGCTCGGATTTGGCTTTCGATGCGGATTTTTAGGTCTTTTGCACATGGAGATTGTTCAAGAGCGAATTGAGCGAGAATATAATATTGACATAATAACAACCGCGCCATCAGTTGTATATAAGATAACCATGACTGATAAAACTGTCAGAATGATAGATAATCCAACTAACTACCCCAAAAATGATAAAATTTTAAAAGCGCAGGAGCCAATCGTTAGAGCGACAATTCTGGTGCCAACTGAGTTTGTCGGAAATATAATGGAACTTTGTCAACAAAGGCGAGGAATTTTCAAAGATATGAAATATATTGAACAAACCAGAGCAGAATTATCATATATTTTGCCGCTTGGGGAGATAGTTTACGACTTTTTTGACGTTTTAAAATCAAAAACCAAAGGGTATGCGTCTTTGGACTATGAGATGGCTGGATATGCCGAGGCAAAGCTTGTTAAGCTGGACATTATGCTAAACGGGGAGGTTGTTGACGCGCTTTCGTTTATTGTCCACGCAGACAGCGCGTATTCAAGAGGGCGAAAAATAGCTGAAAAATTAAAAGATAACATCCCTCGCCAGCTTTTTGAAGTTCCGATTCAGGCGGCAGTTGGCGGAAAGATTATTGCCAGAGAAACCGTTCGGGCGATGAGAAAAGACGTCCTTGCAAAGTGCTATGGCGGGGACATATCTCGAAAGAAAAAGCTTCTTGAAAAGCAAAAAGAGGGCAAAAAAAGAATGCGGCAGCTTGGCTCAATTGAAGTTCCTCAAGAAGCTTTCATGGCCGTTTTGAAGCTGGACGAATGATCGGGCTATATATTCACGTTCCTTTTTGCATCGAAAAATGTCCATACTGCAATTTCTATTCATTTAGGGCACACCAAAAGCAAAAAGACGCCTATTTTAGCGCAATTTTAGCTGAAATTCGAAAGCGAGGGGGAGAAAAACGCGCCAACACCCTATATTTCGGCGGCGGAACCCCAACTTTGCTTGAGTCGGATAAAATCAACAAAATTATAAAATATGCAACTTATTATTTTGGACTTGGCTGTGATGACGAAATAACAATTGAAGCAAACCCAAAAACTCTCTCCCAAAAAAAGCTTTTTGAGCTAAAAAAAGCGGGGGTTAATCGGCTCTCAATCGGAGCTCAATCGGGGTCAAGCGCTGAGCTTAAAGCCCTTGGCAGGAAACACAATTTGCGTGATGTTGAAAATGCCGTCAGGATCGCAAAAAGCGAAGGATTTGAAAACATATCCGTTGACATCATCATCGGCGCGCCTGGGCAGACGGTTGAAACCATGTTTGAAACTTTGGAATTTGTCGAAAAGCTAGACATAGACCACTGCTCGCTATATCAGCTGAAAATCGAGCCCGAAACCCCATTTGGCCAAAATCCCCCTTCAAATCTTGCAAGCGAAGACGACGTCGCAACAATATACCTCGCCGCCATTGAACGCCTCAAAAAAATGGGAATTAGGCAATATGAAATTTCAAATTTTTCAAAAAAATTCAAACAATCCAAACACAATCTAAAATATTGGACCAGAGAAGAATATATTGGATTTGGCCCCAGCGCACACTCTTTTTTGGACGGCAAAAGATTTTTTCATGAGCCAAACTTTGAAAAATATATTAATGATGTTATGTATGTTAGACACGAGGAGGTTTTGAATGAAAACTTTGAGTGGCTGATGCTGGGGCTGAGGCTGGCTCGCGGGGTTGGGCTTTTGGACCTAAAACGCAAGGGATTTTGGGATAAAGTTTTTGAAGCTAAAGCAAAAAAACTTCAAGACGTGGGATATGCAAAGCTTTGCGGCGGTCGGTTTTTCCTGACTCCAAGGGGAATGTTGGTTCAAAATGCAATACTGCTCAATTTGTGTGATAATATTCACTAGAAAATTTTAGATTCCATTAAACTATTTTTCAGCAAGCAACAAATTATAAATTTGACGTTTTTTATTGTTTGTTATTTTAGCGGCTTGTTTGGCAGCATCGACAGGGCGCAGACCTTGTTTCACCAAAGCCCGAGCAAGATCCGCGGCCTCGTCAAGCGCAAGAGGAGCTTTTGAATCTTTGGCTGCTTGGGCGCCTTGGACAATTAAAACATATTCGCCCTTGGGATTTACCGAAGATTTCTCAAAAAAATCTATTGCGCTGGAAATGGTTGCTCTCTGAACATTTTCATGAATTTTGGTTAATTCTTTAACTATTGCAATTTTTCTGTCTCCCAAAACATTTAAAAGATCTTTGAGAGTTGAAATTAATTTATGCGGCGCTTCATAAAAAATCAAAGTCAGCTGCAAATTTTGAAGCTCCAAAAGCGTTTTAAGCCTGCTTTTGCGGTTTGTTGACAAAAATCCATAAAAAGCAAACCGAAAGGTTTCAAGCCCGCTCAAACAAAGCGCCGAGATCAAAGCAGTCGGCCCCGGAACAACCGTCATCTCTATGCTGCTTTCAACACACATTTTGACCAAGCTTTCCCCCGGGTCTGATATACACGGCATTCCCGCGTCTGAAACGATTGCTGCGCTCTGGCCTTCCAAAAGCCTTGAAACAATTTGCCCAAGTCTTTGCGATTTGCTGTGTTCGTGGTAACTAATAAGCGGCTTTTTGATTTTGAATTTGTTTAAAAGTTTCAACGTGACTCTAGTGTCTTCAGCTGCGATAAAATCAACGCTTTCTAAAACTTGTTTTGCTCTTTGCGAAAAATCTCCTAAATTTCCAATCGGAGTCCCAACAATATATAAAGTTCCGCTCAAAATTTTCCTCCAGCTGAATAAATTTTTTTAACTTCTTTTGAAAATTCGCCACTTTGATCATATATCGAAAGAGTTGGCAAAACCTTCAAAAACCGCCCCCCGCCCTTTCTCCCTTCAATCAAAAACATCCACGGCGAACTGTCTTTGTTTTTGGCGCAAAATCGAATTAGTTTAGGCTCAATGTTAAATTTTCTCATGGCGCATATTGTGTCTGGGAGGCGCTCGGTTCGTTGGCTCATGCAAAGCCTTCCCCCGAATTTTAAAAGGCGTTTCGCTGCAAAGCAGACGTCTTCGATGCAGCATAAATATTCATGGCGCGCAATCAAATCGCTTTTCGTTTTGCTTGCAACTCCGCTGCCCAGAGCTTTATACGGAGGGTTGCAGACAACCAAATCAAAAAAGCTTTCTGGCAAATCTGAAGCTGATTTTAGGTCTGAATTTTTGACTGTTATTTTGTCTTCAAGGCCTGAAATTTTAACGGATTGTTTGGCGAGCTCAACTGCAGATTTTTGAATATCTATCGCATATATTTTTCGAGGATTATAATATTTATGAAGCAAAATCGAAATTATTCCACAGCCTGTTCCCAGGTCGCAAACGAGATCTTTGTTTTTTGCAGAAGAAAAATTTGCTAGCAAAACGGAATCTGTTCCAAACCTGTGGCTCTTTGAAACGCAGACAAACAAGCCCTCTCCAACCTTTTCAGTTGTCGCAAAGTCGCAATTTTCCATTTATTCACCCCGACTTTTCGCATTTGTTTTAGCACGCATTTGATTTGAAAGGATTGCTTTTCGAATTCGCAAGGATTTTGGCGTCACCTCTAAAAGCTCGTCCGGCGCCAAAAACTCCAACGCCGCTTCCAGGCTGAGCTTTGTCGGAGGAATGAGCCGTAGCGCATCATCCGAGCCCGAAGCTCTCATGTTGGTTACATGCTTTTTTTTACACACATTAACAACCAAATCTTCCTGACGCGGAGAACATCCAACCACCATCCCCTCATAAACAGGCGTCCCGGGGGATATAAAAAGCGTTCCTCGTTCCTGGGCATTATATAGTCCATATGTCACGGCTTCTCCGGTTTCAAAAGAAACAAGCGAACCTGTCGGACGTTTGGGAACATCCCCTTTAAAGGGTTTATATGAATCAAAAACAGAGCTCATTATTCCTTCGCCTTTGGT
The DNA here is from genome assembly GCA_902789925.1 of Oscillospiraceae bacterium. Taxonomy (GTDB): domain Bacteria; phylum Bacillota; class Clostridia; order Oscillospirales; family Ruminococcaceae; genus RUG12519. The sequence continues at coordinate 4,473 of CADAPX010000030.1, forward strand.
GTCTGTTAAAAATTCATTCCTATATCCAAACAAACCTCGCGACGGGATCAAAAACTCGATTCGAACTCGATCTCCATGAGAGCTCATTTCAAGCATCTCAGCCTTTCGCAGGCCCATTTTCTCCATAACAGACCCCAAAAATTTTTCCGGAACATCTATTGAAAGCCGCTCAAAGGGCTCAAACTTTTGCCCATCTATTTGCCTAAACAAAGCGCGTGGCGTCGAAACTGAAAGCTCAAAGCCCTCCCGCCTCATGGTTTCAATTAAAATAGAAAGATGCATTTCTCCGCGCCCGCAAACATTAAATTTTTCGCTTGAATCTGTTTCAAAAACTTTAAGCGAAACGTCTTTTAAAAGCTCTTTATCAAGCCTCTGGCGGATCTGACGGGATGTGACAAATTTTCCCTCTCTCCCTGCAAACGGGCTGTCATTAACAGCAAAAGTCATCTCAACGGTCGGCTCGCCAATTTGGACAAAAGGCAAAGGGTCAACTTCAGAAGACTCACAAAACGTGTCTCCGATGGTTGCTTTTTGGATGCCGGATATGCAAACAATATCTCCAACTTTTGCCTCGTCTATCGGGATTTTGTCGAATGCGCCAATTTCATATAGATTAACAACTTTTCCGCGATATGGCTCTTTGCTGTTTGTGTGGTCGCAAACTGTCACTTCCTGACCCTGCTTGATTTTTCCGCGCTCAACCTTGCCGATTGCAATCCGGCCAACATAATCATTATAGTCTATTGAAGAAATCAAAACCTGAGTTTTTCCATTTTCATCCCCTTGAGGGGGCTTTATGTTTTTTAAAATTGCATCAAACAAAGGAGTTAGATCTTTTCCCTTTTTGGAAGGTGAATCTGAACATGTTCCGTCTCGTCCGGAGCAGAATAAAACTGGGCCTTCAAGCTGCTCTTCGCTTGCGTCTAAATCTAAAAGCAGCTCTAAAACTTCGTCAGGAATTTCAGAAAGTCTTGCGTCTGGCCTGTCGATTTTATTGACAACAACTATAATTCTAAGGCCCAATTCCAGCGCTTTTTGAGTGACAAATCTGGTCTGGGGCATGGGGCCTTCCGCCGAATCAACCAGCAAAATAACCCCGTCAACCATCTTTAAAACACGCTCAACCTCCCCCCCAAAGTCAGCATGCCCCGGAGTGTCTATGATGTTGATTTTAGTGTTTTTAAAAGTAACAGCTGTGTTTTTAGATAGGATTGTTATCCCCCGCTCACGCTCAAGCACGTTTGAATCCATAACCCTTTCCTGGGCGACTTGATTCTCGCGATATGCCCCGGTTTGCTTGAGCATCTGGTCAACCAAAGTTGTTTTCCCGTGGTCAACATGGGCAACAATCGCTATATTTCGAAGATCATCTCTAATCATAATTTTTCTCCTTGATTCAGTAATATCATTTCGTTTTCATATAAATTCAAATTCATTATCATATTTTCAAATCAAACCATTCAATTAAAGTTTTTGAAACCCCATCCTGGTCGTTTGATGGGCAGATTTTTCCTGCTATTTTTTTTAGGTCTGTGTGTGCATTTTCGACTGCGAAACTAAACCTGCAGGATTTTAGCAAATCGACATCATTTAAATAGTTTCCAAAAGCCATCCTCTCGTCAAAGCTCGCGCCATATATTTTTCCAACCACCTCAACCGCAGCCCCTTTGCTTGCGCCTTTAGCTATTAAATCAACCCATTTTGGCCCCGAAAGCAAAACCGAAGCATCCTTCTCAAATCGCTTAAAAAGGGGGTATGTTAGGGTTTCTGCGTCAAACGCGGGACAAAGCAAAGAAACTTTGGTTATTTTATCAAATTTAAGGCAATGCAAAACATCAGCCAAAAATTTCGCATCATCAAAATAATTTGAGACTTCAAAGTTTGATTTTAGGTTTTCGTTTTCTATGTATGCAGCCTTAACACCGCACAAAACAGGGTATATGTTGGGGGTTTTTCGAGCGAGTTCAACCGCCGCTCTAACAACCTCGCATTCCAACTGGCTAACAGAAATCAATCGACCTTTGTCAAAAATAATTGTTCCGTTTTCAGCTAAAAAGCTCACATTCTTTTCCAAACTATTTTCTTTGAAAATATTATATATATTCTTATATTGCCGACCGCTTGCAACTGCAAAATGAATGCCCATATTTTTCAAAGCGAGGATTGTTTTTATAGATTTTTCAGTTAATTGCTTTTTGGAATTAAGCAAAGTTCCGTCCATATCAGTTGCAATCATCTTTATCATTTCTCAAACCCCCCAAGAAAATACTCAACATCCACATTTAATTATATCACATCACAGTTTAAAAAACAACAGTCCAAAATATGAAATATTTACAAAATTTGTGGATTTGAAATAGACCTAGGGCGGTTTATCTCGAGCGTGATCGCAAAAATCGCAAATCACATTTTTTGATTGGGTTATTTTTGTCTCTTTGCAAGCTTTTGTTTAAAATATTCAACTCTTTTATTAAAACCCCAACAATTCCCGATATCCTTGATTGCGTTTTAAAAAACAACACAAAAATCAGGAACCACCGCCAGCTCACAACTGACTGTAATATTAAATCTTACTTAATCGCAAGCGCCTCTGGAAATTTCCTCAACAGGCGGTAGGTTTGCGCCCTAAAAAAAGGGAAGACGGTCATTCCTTTTAACCTTGGCTTGTTAAGGATTTTTCAAAAGAGCGGACCTTTTAACTCAGGTTGAATTGCGCATTTTATGGTGAGCCCGGCGGCGCTTAAGGTCGTTTTAGCATGGTTTTTTAGAATGTTTTTGAGGATAGCTTGAAATATGTTGGTTTTTTTAATTGAATTATGATATTTTCAAAAAGAAGGATTGAGGGGACAAATATAACCTAAACCCGATTCCACCGTCACCTATAAGCCCACACAAAAATCAGAAACCGCCGCAAGCTCACAACTGACTGTAATATTAAACCTTACTTAATCGCAAGCGCCTCTGGAAATTTCCTCAACAAGCGGTAGGTTTGCGCCCTAAAAAAAGGGGAGACGGTCACTCCTTTTAACCTTGGCTTGTTAAGGATTTTTCGAAAGAGCGGACCCTTTTAACTCAGGTTGAATTGCGCATTTTATGGTGAGCCCGGCGGCGCTTAAGGTCGTTTTAGCATGGTTTTTTAGAATGTTTTTGAGGAAAGTTTGAAATATGTTGGTTTTTTTAATTGAATTATGATATTTTCAAAAAGAAGGATTGAGGGGACAAATATAACCTAAACCCGATTCCGCCGTCACCTATAAGCCCACACAAAAAATTTTTCATTTTTTTTAATAAAATGCTTGACATTTTGAAAAGTTCATGATAGAATTCAAATGGTGTGTTTAATTTGCTTCGGGGCGTAGCTCAGTTTGGTAGAGTGCTTGGTTTGGGACCAAGATGCCGCAGGTTCAAGTCCTGTCGCCCCGACCACAAAGATAATTTAAGCAAGCTACGACAAAAAGGACTGCCACTTTACCTTAACCAAGGGTGATTCTTTAGAATTACGGGAAAGGGCTATGAGAGACATTGAATAAAGGAAAAAATATCGAAATCGATAGACATGATAATGTATTAATTGCTAAAATGCTACAAAATGATTCTAAAAATGATGTTTTGAAAGAAATAGAAAAAACAGAAAATCCAGAAACTTTATATATTTTTTCATGCAATTATAATTGGGATGATGGCTTTGATATTCCTAAAAAAATATTAAATAACAGGTATTGTGAGCTTAGTACTGCATTAGCAATTTTTTATTTTTCTGATGGTATCAGATATCTAGAAAATAAAAAATATAATTGCGATGACTCAAAAAAGTGGTTTAATTTTGTGAAAAATCTATATAAAGACATAATAAGCGAAAAATTTGTAAAAGGCAATATCAAGTTCATACCACCACTAAATAAAGTTCAATTATGTAAACTAAGGAAAAAATTGAATGAAAATGAGTTTATTTTTACAGAAGCATTCGGAAGTATAGACCTTAATGACATTAAACTTTAAAAAATGCAAACCAAATGAGCTAAATACGAAAATCGTTTGTACCTGAGTGGGGAAAAATCGGTTGGCAATATTTTAACGTAGTAAACGTACGCAATTGTATACTAGGAAGATTTGTGCCACTTAACCCAATCGATTATGTAAACTCGCCTTACCACAACAACAGAAAAATTTTATCTGAAGAAGAGCTTAGCCAGTTGAAACTTCTCCGAGAAGAAGAACTAAATCGACTTGCAGAGAAAATTTTGAATAACGTTAGGGCAAAAGCAAGTAACAAAATATTCTGGGATAAGACCGTAAAAGTAAGTTTAACAATAATTGAGGAACATGTATTGTTATAGCAACATTTGCTTCAGCAGGAACAGTGGGAGCAGCGTCCGGAGCGGGTGCATCAAGCTTGCTGCGTTGCCTGCCGCAAATAAAAAGCCTGCTGTCAGTGTAAAACCAGCAAGCTTTTGGGTTTGTGTACGTGTGTGTTATATAAAACTATCTATTTCTCTTTTATTGTTTTTATATCAACTTCATTAAACAATTTTTCTCTATATTGATTAATTATGTCTTGGATGATGTCTTGAGTGGGTTTGTCTGGTGTGTGTAGACTCCAACACCTTGATAAAGATTTAACAACTTTTTCTTTGATTTCTCCATCATTTTTAACAATATCTTGAAAATTTTTGATGTGTAGCAATTGCTGCATGGATTCCGCTTCCAAACGTCCGGTGTGGCAACTGTTGTTTATGCATTTGTATAATAAATTAAACAGGCCAGATGTATTATTTGCAGCGACGTCTATATTCAAATCATGTTGAACTGCGCTATTGCGAATTCGATTATTTTCGTTCAAGTCTGAAATACTGCTGGATAGTTGATTAAAAACATTAGTATTAGATAATATATTGAGATTATTGATCAAATTATTTATTTCCGCATTGTCTGTTTTGGATTGATAATCTTCATAATCATAGCTAATTTCACTAATTTCGCTGATTTTGTCAGCTTCATCGTCTATTTTTAAAAGATTATTTTCATACATATCATCGTTGTTATATATATTATCATTGTTATATATATTATCGTTGTTATATATATCATCGTTGTTATACACATCATCATTTTCGTAACACACATCGCTGTTTTTATCATAAATATCACTGTCATAAATTGTGTTTAATATGCGCGCCAGAGTATAAACACAACTCGAAATTTTTTCTAATGCATCATTATTATCCGAACATTCAGATAATAAATTAATCATTTCATCAATATCACTCTCGGTGGAGGCATAAATATAGTTTGAACCAGCCAGTTTGCCAATCGCTGAAGCAACGGCCCGCTTTGCGTCTTCACTTCTTGCGCATATCTTTATTATATTTTGAATTTTTTGCTTTGTTTTAAGCTTTGTTTGAGCGTTAGCACTTGCATAATTAAAATATTTTAGTCTAATTAATGTTTCTATGGCTTGCACAATATATTTTCGAGCCTTGTCATTATCCAAACACTCAGCCAATATATTAACTAACTCTATGTCGCTTTCATCATCAACATCACATTTTTTTTGGTCAACGCTTCTAACAAAAACTAGCATATCAGAATTTTTATTTTCTTGCTGGCTTTTGTCAGACAAAATCGATTTTTGCTCGTCTAAACTGCATGTGCACCCAACAAGGCTCATGTATGCCAGATCAGCCACAACTTGCGCAACCAACTCTTTAGCATTGTGGTTTTTTAGACACTTTGTCAGAATTTTTCTCAGCTCAAGCTCCAAATCATCCGAAATCTTTCGATATATTAAATTCAAATCACACGAAATTTCCTCAAGCTTCCAATCCAAACATCCTTCCACAATTTTTCCAGATTCAAAATCCACCATATACGGAATGTTTTTGGATTTAAAGTCTTCTTTTTCAGAATATTTATAAATCTCAAACTCCAACCTATCAGCAACTTTTTCATCATATGTTTTTGGATTAGTATAAAGCTGATGGATCCAATTTTTAATCGCTTTTGCAACAAATTTTTGAGCTTTTTTGTTGTTTGCACATCTATCTAATATATCTTTAGTTTTTGTGCTTATAGGATTAAAACGTTTAAATGCATTTTCATATATTTTATAGCCGTAGCTGTCAACCAATTTGCTAAAACAATTTTTTCTCATTGCTCGCGCAACAGCCTTTGCAATTTTAGGCTCCATTTTGCAAAAGTCGCGCATTTGACATAATGTTGTTATTGTTTGTTCGATCTTTTTTGATTTTTCTGTAATATTTTTTATTTTATGTGTGTTTTTTAGCTCATCTATTAAATTTTTGATTTGTTTTTTCTCCGGAGTTTCATCTTCTTTTTGGAGTTTGATTTTTCTCCCCAATAACTTTTTTGGCGGATTGGCGCTAACGAGAGGCGGAGCCGCTATTGTTGATATCGCGCCAGCAACACACAAAGCAGAAAGAACTTTAACAATAAATCTTTTTTGAATCTTCATAATAAATAGCTCCTATTTTTAAAAATTATATCGATATATAACTTGAATACAAAGCTTTATTTTTTCGCTTTTTGGAGTTCAACCTCTTTTAAACCTTCTTTAACTCCTTGTTCATAGGCTTTTTTAAAGTCGTCGTAAAACTCTCCAAAGTTAGATTCTTCGAGTTTAACCCTTTCAAATTCATATTTTCTCTTATCCATTTCATAAGCATGAGCGTAGTTTACACCAAATTTTTTTAAGCCCTCCTTAAGTCCATCAACATAGCGCTGTTTGATTCTTTTTTTAACCTCAATTATTTCAACAGTATCATCATAATAACTCATAAAAAATTCTTTCCAAATCTCACCGTTTACCAATAGCCGAATAATCAACAGCTCTTTTATAAACCACGTTTTCAAAAGCTTGAAGATAGACTCTTCTTGCCTCTTCCCATTGATATTCTTCATAATTAAGATCCAGATCTGTTATGTTTCCTTTTGCTTTCTTTCTAACTCCATTTAAATATCCTTCATCATAGTTTTTTTGAGCTATGGGGTCATTTTCAAATATTTTACGCGAATTAATGATTTGGCCATCATTAGCTCCTATTTGCTTCACAACTTCATTATACTGATCGTCATATATTTTTTTGTAAGTCTGCTGCATATCTTTTTCTTTAATCAGTTTGTTTTTCCTTCCGCGATACGCTTTTGCGTCTATTTCCGCGTTTGCAAGCGCATATGTCTCATAATATGTTTTTTTAAAAATATCGTCTTTTTGGTTTAAATCTGATTCAGTTTGATTTTCCGCGTCTAAAAGAGCTGCTTCATATGCTTCCTTCTTGGCTTCCAGATTATTTGCATTAATATCATATTCTATATTGACGTTTTTGTAATATACCGCCAGGGCATTACAATAAAACGTTTCAATTATTTGTTTGCAATGATAGGGATTTTTGAATAGATCTATCAGCTGATATCGAAAATTTTCTAATATTTGGTTAAGTTCTATTTTTAATAAAAATTTTTTAATCAAATCTTTTTCTTGATCAAGCAGCATTTTACTTATTTTTGCTTTTGTGCTCAGAAAATTAAAGTTTACATTTTCACCATTTTCACAAATTTCAATTTCATATTGTAAAAAATAGTTCGATATGTCAATATAGTGGCGCAAAACTACAGTGTAAAAATACATAAATCTATCAAATTCATCTTTGACATATTTGTCAACAATTTGGCAAAAACCAATGCGATCATTTCTAAATTCTTCAAAATCTGAAATATTCTCAAAAGCGAAAGGCCAATCAGGATCATCCGATTCGCGAATCCCCATCATTTTGTCCAGGAGTTCAAAGTTAACGCGTTTTCTCCTCTCGTTTCTGTCAATATGTTTTGGATCTTGGCTGTTTTCGTCGATGATGTTTTCGTTTATGGCCGCAGAAGTTGTATACATCTTGATCGGATCGATGTTTGGATTATTGTCAATAATTTCATTAACATCTTGATTATTTTGAACATTTTGATTTATGTTTTGATCGCTTTCATTTTCAATTGTGTTTTGATTATCATTATTAGCTTGTCCTGCTATGGGGTTTTTTTGAGGATTGGCGCTAACAATAGGCTGCATCGTCATTGCTATCGCGCCAGCAACACACAAAGCAGAAAGAGCTTTAACAATAAATCTTTTTTGAACCTTCATAATAAATAGCTCCTATTTTTAAAAATTATATCAATATATAACTTGAATACAAAGATTTATTTTTTCGCTTTTTGGAGTTCAACCTCTTTCAAGCCTTCTTTAAGCCCTTGTTCATAGGCTTTCTTAAAGTCGTCGTAAAACTCTCCCAAGTCAGATTTACTTATAGTGTCAAATTTATATTTTTCCTTTGTTTTTTGATCAGCATTCGCATAGTTTAAGCCGCGTTTTCTAAAGCCCTCTCTAAACCCTTCAATATAGCGCTGTTTGACTCTTTTTTTAAATTCAATTATTTCAATGGTATCATCATTACAATCCATAAGAAATTCTTGCCAAT
>CADAPX010000031.1 GCA_902789925.1 Oscillospiraceae bacterium
GTTATGACATACATAGCTCAAAAGCTTTCAAAAATGCCTGCTAATCGTGTTATTGGAAGCGGAACGGCTTTGGACACTTCAAGACTTTGCTATTTATTGGGGAACTATTTTGACGTAGCGCCACAAAACGTGAATGCATATGTTTTGGGAGAACATGGTGATAGCGGATTTGTTCCGTGGTCTCAAGCTAAAATTGGAACCTGTCCTGTTAGGAAAATTTGTGAGGATAATTCAAAAAAATATGACATAAACAAACTTTATGGAATCGAATCAGAAGTTAAAGACGTTGCTGCGGACGTAATTAGATATAAACACGCAACGTATTACAGCATTGGAATGGTTTTAAACAGGATCACTCGTGCTATTTTGAATGATGAACGCTCGGTTTTGCCTTTGTCGACCATGCCAACCGGTCAATATGGGCAGGAAGATGTGTATATAGGGCTTCCGTGTGTTGTCGGAAAAAATGGTGTTAGGGATATATTACCTCTTGATTTATCACATGAAGAACTCGAAAAATTAAGCCATTCGTGTGAAATAATTCGCGATTTATCTCACAGTGTTGGGATATGAACGCTTTGTTGAAGCCGCCTTTTTATATATTACAAACAGTATTTAATGTGATTTTGCATAGATTTTTTGTTTTAATTGTGTGTGTGTTTAAAAGCTGGGAATCGTGAGCATAATTAAGACGGGTGGTTTAATTGAGTGGTTTGAAGACATTTTTTGTTGCATTTTCAGTTTCGTTTGCAATTTTTTCTTCCATTGGGTTGTTTTTTTGGGCTGAAAACGCATTTAATACTAGAAGCCAAGCGTCCAATTTGCCTGCGCCCCAAGTTGATTTTTTAGTACCAAAACAGCAAGATGTTAATATATTTTTGACTGTTTGTCAACAAAAACCCGACCCTGCGGATATATATGTCTTGATTAAAATATCTGCCTGCGACGATTCTGTGAGTTTGGCGTCGATTCCAAAAACTTTAAGAACAGTTGTTAACACTAAAATTGGCCAGATTCAAGAATTATATGATTGGGGAGGCGTGAATTTTGCCAAGCAGGCGGTTGAAAATTTGATGGATATCGAGGTCGATCGAACAATCCAAGCTCAGGACGATGAAATAATTGAAATTGTTGATAGTGTTGGTGGCGTCAGGTTTGATGATGGAAAAATTGTTTACGGAGAGGATTATTGCAAAATTTTAAGACAAGATCCAGTTAAATCCATTGTCGCTTTGAAAAATTGCTTTGATTCCGAGGCGGATCTTTCTCGATTTTTTTCAAGTGTTTTTAGTTTTTGCAGCACAACGTTTTCCCAATATGATTTTGACATTAGAAAAACTGGGTTTGAGCAAATGGCGAAAAAGAAGGCTTCAAAACTTTTTTTGCCAAAGCTTGAATTTGAAACCCTCCAGTCACACGACCGCCTGACTCAAAGCAGCAGGGCGGAGTTTTGGAAAGCTTTTGAAAAAGAGGAAATCTATAATTAATAAAAAAATAAAAAAATTTTTTAATAGTTGCACAATTTGATGCAACTATTTTTTATTATTGCCTTTTAATAGGAGGGACAACAAAAAGGAGGAGAAATTTTTGAACGAAAGGGAGTTTTTATTTTGCAAATATTACTATATGTCACAAAATCCTAAAGAAGCCGCGATAAAAGCGGGATATTCAAGCTCTACTGCAGAAAAAACTGCGCAACAACTCCTGTATAGACAGGATATTAATGAATATTTAGAAAAAATTAAAACTGATTTAAAAAAAGATCAAATTCTCAGTTTAGCAATCACAGCTTTAAAAAGACTGATTTTTTGTCGGCCAAATGATGTTTTAATTTTAGCATTAAAGAGCCAGGAGTTAAGCGAAAATCAAATAGAAAATTTAGATCTTTTTCAAATTTCCGAAATAAAAAAATTGAAAGACGGCGGATTTGAGTTTAAATTCACAGATCGCATTAAAGCCATAGACTGCTTGATATCTTTGCTTGATAAAATGGACGACGATTCTGGCGCTGAAAACTTTTTTAAAGCTCTTGCATTAGAAGATGGTGAAAATTTTGTCAATTAATTTTAAAAAATTCTCAAATAAACAAAAATTAGCGTTAACATGGTGGATTAATTCGAAATATAAAAATCATGATGCTGTCATTTTTGATGGAGCGGTCAGGTCTGGAAAAACTTTGTGCATGTCCTTGTCTTTTGTTTTTTGGGCATTTGCCAGGTTTAAAAATCAGTGTTTCGCAATTTGTGGAAAAACGGTTTCTTCAGCTAAGCGCAACGTGATTTTTCCGCTCACAGAAAATCTCCAGCAACTGGGATTTAAGTGCAAATATAAATTATCATCCAATTATATGGACGTTTATTTTGAAAATAAACAAAACAGGTTTTATTTTTTTGGCGGAAAAGATGAAGGAAGCGCTGCTTTGATTCAGGGAATGACAATTGCGGGAGTTATGTTGGATGAGGTCGCTTTAATGCCCAGATCCTTCGTTGAACAGGCTATAGCTCGCTGCTCGGTTTGTGGATCTAAATTTTGGTTTAACTGCAACCCAGATCACCCATTTCATGAAACGCTTTATGATGGCGCATTTTATGATCGGTTTGTTAAAGGCATTTGGACAGCTTCTTGTGGTCAAATATATTCGATATTTTCGAAAAAACGACATGTTGTTAAAGTCCTTCCCAATAATTTTGATATATATGTCGTTTCTGGAGATTATGGCATAATTAATCCAACATCTTTCGGCTTGTGGGGAAAATCTGGAGGAATTTGGTATAGGATTCGAGAATATTACTATAATTCGAAAATTAATGGCATTTGTCACACTGATGAGGAATATTACGCTGAGTTGAAAAAGCTTATTAGAGGACTCAATGTCTCAAAAATTGTTATGGATCCGAGCGCTTCAAGCTTTATAGAGTGTGTTAAAAGACACGGGGAATTCGCTGTGGTTAAGGCAAAAAATGACGTTCAAGCTGGAATACGTCTTGTCATGGATGCGCTTGGTCAAGACAAAATTTTGTTTCATGAAAGCTGCGAGAATTCGATCAGGGAATTTTTCCTATATAGCTGGGACGACAGCAGAAAGGGTGAGAGTGTGAAAAAAGAAAATGACCATGCGATGGACGACATTCGCTATTTTGTTAGCACAATCTTAAATAAGCCACTTGACGAGGATTTTTTTGCATTATCTCTTAAAAGAACAATATAATTAAATTTTTATTTTAAAAGGAGGTGTTTTTTTAGCATGTCAATATTTAAACGCAAGAAAAAAAATAAATCTCAAATTTTAAAACCACTTGACATTCAAACGAGATCTGTCAATAATTTTTCAATTAATCATGATTTTAATCAAAGCGCAATAAATGAATCAACAATCAACCTATATAAAACAATGCGCAGCTCGATTCCAATCATTGACGCAGCATTTGGCAAGATCGAACGGCTTATTGGGGGGTTCACATTTTTTTGCGATGATCCCAAGGCCCAAAGATTTTTAAATGATTTTAGCTATAACGTCAAGGTTGGCGCCAGTCGAAATGGACTGGAGCACTTTATATGCACATATTTAGACAGTCTTTTGATGTTTGGAAACGCCATTGGCGAAATTATTTTCGATGATGGGCTAAATATTGCAGCGCTTTATAATGCAGACATATCGGATATTGTCTTGGTTAAAGGAAAAAATCCACTCGATTTGAAAATTTGTCGCAAAAATGGATTTGATCCTCCGATTGCGCCTCAATTTCCTGAACGCATTTTGTTCACGGCTCTCAATCCCATGCCAGGAAAAATTGGAGGGCAGAGTGTTTTAAATAGTTTGCCCTTTGTCACAAATATTCTAAATAAAATATATAACGCCATTGGAGAAAACTTTGACAGGATCGGAAATGTTAGATTTGCTGTCACATATAAACCGGGTCAAAATGAGGTGGATCAAGCGTATGCCAGGCAGAGGGCTGAATTGATAGCAAAAGAATGGGCTCAGGGCATGGCAGCAACCAAGCGGGGCGACATTCGAGACTTTGTGACTATTGGCGACGTCGACATAAAGGTCATCGGGGCAGACAATCAAATAATAGACTATGAAATTCCGGCCAGGCAAATGGTTGAACAAATCATTTCAAAGCTCTCCATACCGCCATTTATGCTTGGTTTGAGCTGGTCAACAACCGAGCGTATGAGCGAACAACAAGCGCAAATTCTCTCAAGCGAACTTGCATATTACAGACGTCTTTTAAATCCCATTATTTTGAAAATAGCAACAATCGCTCTGAGAACTTCGGGATATTCAGATAAACCTAAAATCAAATGGGATATTTTAAACTTTAATGACCAAATTCAAGCTGCGCAAACAAGGCTGTATAACGCCCAGGCGGAAAAAATTGAGCTTGAAAATGGAAAAGATCCAGAGCCTGTTTTAGTTGATTTAAGCGAGCAGGTCGTCGCGCAATAGGCAAAGCTATCCAAAAAACTTGGGAGGAATTCACTTTGAAACAAATAGTTAAGTCGGCCAATATTACGGCTGATGATATGGATTTAATTAATAAATACACGAGGCGTGAGATGAAGCCGGACGAAATTTTCGTATTCACTGTGATTTTGTGTGATAATGAAATTGACAGAGACGGAGAATCATTCACCCCAGAGTCTTTAAAAAAATTATCTGAATTATTTTTAGGCAAGACAGGAATTTTTGATCATAATCCAAAAATCAAGAATCAAACAGCGAGGATTTTTAAAACATGTGTTGAGGCAACTGGCGAAACAACCTCTTTTGGAAAGCCAAAACTTGTCCTCAAAGCAAAGGCATATATGGCTCGAAGCGAGCGCTTTAAGGATTTGATTTTGGAAATTGATGCTGGAATAATCAAGGAAGTCAGCGTTGGATGTCGGGTTTTAAAAAAGATATGCTCGATATGTGGGGCGGAATATGATGGCTGTTGTGGCCACGAAATTGGAGAGACATATCACAACAAAATCTGCTATGCTATGCTGACTGAGCCGATTGATGCATATGAATGGTCTTTTGTTGCTGTTCCTGCTCAGGTTGGCGCGGGAATCGTCAAGGGGTTTGCAAACAACAGTCAACTTGAAAAACAAGCCCAAATCGGAAGAAGACATATGCAAAAACTTCGAGCGCAAGTCATCAAACTCAGTTTTTTAAACGAATTTATGGTCAACAACGACGCTTTTGCTAAGATGGTTTCTAAAATGAACATAGATGAATTGGAATTATTTAAAGATGAATTATCAAAAAAAATCAATTCAAAGACGCTAAAACCACAATTATTTAATTCAAACGAAATTATTAAAACTAATAATCAATTTGTTATATAAAACGAATTTAACTTTCATTGGAGGAAATATATTATGAATTATGAATCAATTAAACTGGAAAAAGGCATGTATAATAGACCAAATCAAAGTTTCACGGAGGTTTTAGAAAGCCTTGATCCATCGGAAAATTATCGCGGAACGTCGCTTGAAAATCTGGACGCGTTTCAAAGGCAGCTCAAGCGTTTTGACATAAAAGTTAAAGGGGCAAATTCCGACCAAGTCCAAAAATTTTATCAAAGTTCAGAAACAGCCGCTCTGTTTCCAGAATTTTTGTCTCGAGCTGTTATGCAGGGAATGGAGCAAACCAACGTTTTAAATGACGTCATCGCAACCAAAACTAAAATCGACACGATGGACTACAGGAGTATATGTTCAAATCCGACTAATGATGAAAAACGATTGGAAAAAGTTAAAGAAGGAGATAAAATCCCTGAAACAAAGATAAATTTAAAAAACAATTTAATTAAATTAAACAAAAGAGGACGACTCCTATGCGCAAGTTATGAGGCGATTCAATATCAAAAATTGGACATATTTAGCATAACGCTCAAACAAATTGGCTCATATTTAGCGACAACTCTTTTGGAAGACGCAATTGGCGTTATAATAAATGGAGATGGCGGCGATAATCCGGCTGAGAAAATTAATGTTGAAAAGCCAGGAGACATAACATATTCGGATTTATTAAACCTTTGGAGCAAATTTTCGACATATCAAATGAACACAATTTTGGTTTCTCCAGACGTTATGCTAAAAATTTTATCAATAAAAGAATTTCAAAATCCGCTGACAGGCTTGAATTTTCAGGGAACGGGAATCTTAAATAATCCCATGGGCGCGAAGCTAATCAAGTCTAGCGCTGTCCCTAAAGGAAAAATTATTGCGCTGGACAAGCGATTTGCACTGGAGCAGGTTGTTGCAAAGGAAGTCAGTGTTGAAGCTGATAAATTAATTGACAGGCAAATAAATAGGGCAACTGTTTCGACAATAACAGGCTTTGCTAAAATATTTAAAGACGCTTCCTTCCTGCTTAGCATGGTAAAATAAAGCTTTAGTGTCAATAATAATTGATTAAATAGAAAATTAGTTGCAGCAAGGTTATGTATATGTCTTGCTGCATGCTTATGGTTTAAGGAGTTAATAAATGGACGCAAACAAAGTTTTAGAGGCTTTTTTATTGATTGCAGACCTAGAAGAAGGCGAAAAATCCAAATATCTTCCAATGGCAAAAACCGCAATCACACAAATTGAATCCAAATGCAAAGTTAAAATAACCTATGAAAATGAGGCAATTTTAACCATTCTTTGCGCTGCTTTGGTTAATTTGTGGGTTAATATGGCAAGTTGCTCAAGCCAGCCAACCGGCAGTTTTTCTGGAAACGGATATTCAATATCCAAAGACTCGAAAAGACAAATTGAAGCCGCGCGCGATCTATTCGATATGTGGAGAGCAGAGGCGGCAAACCTTTTGGTTGACGATAAATTTGCATTTGTCTTGTCTAAGGAGGAGGGCCAAAAATGAACGCGAGAAATGAAATGAAACGAACAATGAAAGCTTTTGGTGAGCCTGTAAAAATCATATCTCATGGGAAAATTTTTAAAGGAGCCGGAATATTTCGAAAAATATTTAAAAAATTTGAAGAATTAAAAGCCGATGACGTTGCTGAAATTGGAAATATTTCTGAAAATAAATACTGTTTGTGGATTTATGATTATCAGCGAGTTGATTTTATTGAAAAAGTTATATGCAGACAAAAAACATACAGTGTTATTTCTGGAAATTATGACGCTCAAATAGGATGCTGGCGTTTGGTTGTTGAGGAGGGTGAGGACGCTGGAACCATATAAAATTTTAAACAATGTCATTAATATTTTGCAAAGAACATTAAATATAGAAGTTTATAGCACATTTTCATCTAGAAAAGTCGATTGCCCAATTAAACATGAATTTTTAACTGTTGAGACTTATTTTGGAACAGAATCTAAAACCATAATAACAATTAAAACATATGTTCCAAAGTCAAAAGGATCTAAATTTTGTCGAGAATTAACAGAAAAAGTAAGAAATAAAATAAAAAGTAATAATATTATTGGGTTTAATCATTTAATTTCGTTTGCTGTCAACTATGATAAGGCTTTGTGTGCATATATTCAAAAGTCGCAAATAAAATTCGAATTGCTTGATGATGAAAAAATATTTGTTCCGATAGAGTTTGGAGATGAAAAAATCGCTGCAACTGGGGAAACAACGCTAAAAATATCACGAAATGTTTCGGTGTATAATTCTCCTCTCGAAGGGCCATTTTGCAAAGATCTTGGGCGAACGCTGAAAAAAATTGAGGGAAGCGCCGTTGTTTCGGAGAATCAGTTTGATCGACTGGTTTCATTAGTGGAATCCGGAAAAATTCGAACAATTACCATGGGAAATCAAAAATTTAACGCAATTCTCAAGTCGCTTGGCGGGCGCCCGAATGGAAAGGTTAAATTTGTTTTTTTAGAGGTTAGGTTATGAAATTAGAGCTTGTTGGCTATGACCGTAAAAACCAAACTTTGAAATTGCCAAAAATTTTGTCATATCAAATGCACATTGGCAAGCGGGGAAGCGATATATGGTTTGAGTTTAGGTTTTTCGAAAATATATCAAACAAATTAACAAAAGTTGACATATATAAAGAAAATCGAAAGATATATTCCTGCTTTGTTGATAAAATTGAAAGAATCTCAAGCGATCAAGGAGAGTATTTTTCCCTAAAAGTCAGGAGTTTCATTTGCCGAATTTGGCAAAATCAAGTCAACCCTATTGAACATAAAAATTATTCTATATTATCCATGATTGATAAATATTGCAAACCGTATGGAATTTTCAAAACAAAATTTCCAAAAAACGTCAGCCTAGACAGCTTTTATGTTGAATTAGGCATGACAGCATGGGATGTTTTGTCGATTTATTGCTATAAGGCTTTTAGTGCATTTTCGTTTATAGATGAAAATTTTGAAATACGTGGATATTATTCGCCCAAAGAAGATATTATTTTTGATAGTCAACATTTTAAGTATATAAACTTAATTAAATGTGAGGACAGATCCAATATAATATCTAGAATTAATATAAAATCTGATATTGGAGTCTCAAATTTTAGTGAACAATGTGATAATATTTTTGCACAATACGTTGGAATATCGCGTGAAAGGTACTATAAACCGCCAAAGCAATGGAGCGTTTTGCCAAAGCGGGGAGCTTCATATTTGATTGGTTGCAACGCCACAAAAACCCACACATATGAGGTGACTGTCGCTGAGTATATGGACATACATCCCGGCATGAAAATCAGGCTTGAGGGCACAGATTGCTACACGCAAGAGGTTGATTTTTCTCTGGACGAACGAGGTCCGATGACTAAAATTAAATTATTTAACAATGTATTTTAGTTAAATCTCAAAAAATCGAATTTTAATATCACAAGACAAATTTATATAAAAACATTAAAAGTAACAAATTGAAAACAAAAAAGTAATAAAATAAACAAAATTAAATTGAAAATTATGATATATGAAATTTTTAAAATTTGCCTCTAGTGGCTGGGTATTTTTTGCAGTTTTGTTTGTGTGTGTGTTTTAAATTATGTTTGAAATTTAGGATTAGAATTTTTAAACATGGTATTTTTTTTAGATTAAAAATAATAAAGAGCGACAATATATTTGTTATTTATTACAAAATATGCAGGGTTTTTAAGTGGATTTTTTCTGAAATGATACAAAAATTACAAAATTTATAAAAAGTGCTTTTTTGTTAAATATGCACAATTATTTTCTTGATTTGATTAAATTAAAAGTTGTTTTTTGCGATTATTTCGTTTATTATGGCCTTGATTTAGAAAATATTTTGTGCAAAATATACAAAAACGGGCTTTTTAGTGTAGTTGACTATTGATTTGAAATCGGATATAATGAATACAAAATAGTTACAAAATGATTACATGAATTACAAGTTCATATCAAATAATTACAGACCTCAGATAGCTTGTTTAATATATTGTTACCATTTTGTTGTAAATAGAGGGAGGTTCATCTCATGTTAATAGACATCAAAAAAATTATGCAGGGTCGAAAATTTAAGACATTTTTATGTTCTCTTTTGCTTTCGTCCACAGCGTTGATAATGGGGCCAACTAATTTAAAATATTTAGTTACTGTTGAAGATATGGGAGAGAAAAAGAAATTTTCAACTTTAAAATCTGATGTTAATGAAATTTTGTCAAGTCAGGACATATACATTTCAGACAATGACGAGCTGAGCGTTGAATGCAGCGACCACGATATGTTTATCAAAATATTGCGTGCAGTTAGTGTTAATTTAATTGTTGATGGGGAGGATAAAAATTTTAGCATTCGTCCCAGCGCAACTGTGGCCGATGTTCTTAAAAGCCAGAATGTGAATTTAAATGAATATGACTCAATTAATTTAGATTTAGATCAAAATGTTGAAGATGGAATGAAAATTTACATCACAAGAATTGGCTATGATTTGCGCCAGGAGGAAGAAGAAATTGATTTTGAGCGCAAAACCGAAGCAACTAGTGAGCTGTTTGAAGGAGAAAAAAAGCTAAAAAACCAAGGTGAGAAGGGAAGACGGATCAGATACTATAAAGACAAATTTGTTGACGGAACTCGCGTTGAAAGTCAAAATGTTGGTGAAAAGACGACAAAAGCGCCGGTTAGCGAGGTCACATTGGTTGGAACCAAAAAGAAACCTCAAGTTAAAATTAATCCTGGATTATCGAGATCGTCAGTTGGGGCCCCTTTAGCATACAAAAAGATATTGACAGGGGTTGCGACTGCCTATAGCTGCGGAAAATCCACATCCACTGGAGCAAAATTGGCGAGAGGCGTTGTTGCTGTCGACCCCAAAAAAATCCCCTATGGAACTCGGCTTTATATTGCCTCAGCTGACGGAAAATATGTATATGGATATGCTGTTGCTGCGGATTGCGGCTCTGCGATGATTCGAGGCTCGGTTTTGGTTGATTTGTTTATGGAAAGCGAAAGCGAATGTTTGAGGTTTGGCAGAAGAAACGTTAATGTATATATTTTATGATTTGATTAATAAAAATTAGAAAGCCTAGGTTATATTGCTTAGGCTTTTTATTTTTTTTGTTTAGTCTAAAATTTCTCGCAAACAATCTTAATTTTTTTAACAAAATTTGCAAAAAGTTTACAAAAAGTTTACATTTTTTATTTAAAAAAGTGGTATAATGAAATTGTTGTTGAAAAAACAACAAAATATTTTTATTACAAGGGGAGCGTAAGCTATTGTTTAAATTTAAAAGTTTTTTATCATTATTATGTGCTGCAAGCGTTATGATTGGGGCGTCAGGCTCAGTTTTTGCGGGAGATAAATTGCCATCAATCGCTGAAATTGACAAGCAAATTGCTGATATTCAAAGTAAAATTGATATTGCACAAAAAGAAGTTAGTAACACAAATTTCATGCTTGAAAAAAATGAACAGGAAATAAGCGCTGTTTTGCAAAATGGAAATGATTCACAAAGCAGTACTAATATGACTGAATTAGCAGAATGTGAAGAAAATTTATTTAAAAAGAAAGGTCAGCTCAGTTCTTTAAGGGATGATTTGGACAAAACAACAGCCGAAATTCTTTCTCTTGAGGGCGCGGAGTCAGATGAGCTAAAACTAAAAAAAGACGACATAGAGTCACAATATAACGCTATGCTGGGGCAGATTAATGAGTTAAACTCTAAACTTGAAAAGCTACGCTTAGGTCAAAATCAAACCAACAGTTATGAAACAAAGTTAAAAAATTTGCTTGAAGAACAGTCTAAATATGATGATTGCATCAAAAAAAACAATGATATAATCAAAAATCTTCAAATTCAAATTGACAAATTAAAATCAGATAAATTAAAAATTGAAAACAAAATTAAAAATTATTCAAAAAATCTCAGCGACTGGAATAAATATTCGGCTGGCAATCAGTTTGAAGATAATATGCTGGATGGGGAAAGATCGGGAAACGCTTGCTGGCTTTTTAGCGCAACAAATGTTCTCAATTATTTTAATTGCATTATTGAAAATAAAGCGCCAATTAAAGGATTTCAGAATGTTGTCAATTTATATTTCCAAAAATGCGGGAAAAGACAGCTGCTTGGAGACGTCGAATATATCATTGAATATTTGTCAAAATTTAGAATTGCAACCTATAGTTTGTCATTTCAAAATGCAGTCAAAAATCCCAGCAACATTCCCGCAGAAAAAAAAGAGCAAACTGATAATATAAAAGAATTTATTGTTGAATATTTTAAAAAATCTAAATGTCCTGCTCCAATACTAAACTTAAATATAGAACATTGGCTGACCTTTGCTGCGTATAATGAAATAGATGACACATTACTGGTTGTTGATTCAGCGACGGGAACTGTAGAGTGGAAACCCGCAGATTCAGTGATAAATTCTGCAGCAAATGTGTATGATAACAGAATAATTTGGCAATTGTTGTTTTCTTCGAAAAATAGCATATCTGACAGCATTTGCTTTAGCGAAGATTGGGGTATGCCTCTAACAAACGAAGCGAAAAAGGATATTTTAGACACAATATGTAGATTTTAGCCAAAATCACGTTGAGTGGCTTGATTAAAGTTTGAAAGTGTATAGTTATTAAAAAATATTGCTGAAATGATTGCGACGTCAGTTTCAGCAATGCCTGGTTTGACTCGAAACAATTCCAACCGTTTAGAAATTAGCAATATATTGAATTTAACGCCAAATCAAATATTGCTTTTTGTAGATGATCAAAACGAGGCGTTAAGTTGTGATTTTTATGCTCGCTTTATGGGGCTGAATTAAAAACAACCAAGCGCCAAGTTTTGATTTTAAATTAAAAAAATATATTTATATATTATAGATTGCTTTGAATTAAAATTTATTAAGGGGGATATTTACAATGAAAATCAAAAAAATTCTGTCAATTCTAATGATCGCAACGTTCACCTCAGCAATGCCTGTTTCTGTTGGAGCGGTTCCTCCAAAATCAGGAAATTCTCAAAAATCAGAGCAAAACGGCGATGTCATGCCTTTTATGAATGAATATGATGCTGCTAAACTGGCGATTAATGATGTTAGCAAAAATCTTCAACCGAGGACAAATATCCATCCTTCGTCAAAAAAATACTATGATACTGCATACCAAAGAGCCAAAAAAGAGAAATTAAATAGGCAAGGTTTTGATGATGGTGTTAAAGCCAGGCCGCAGGCAAAATTTGAAGATAAACAGCATTCTGACTGGTATAACGAAGGTTTTGAAAAGGGAAAAATTATGTATGCATATAATGCTGGGGTTGATGACGGAGCAGCGGGACGCCCTAATCGGAGGGACCTTTTTGCAGGCAATTTGCAGTCTTTGCAAAACTATGACAGAGGTCGACTGCGCGGCATCAACATATTTGCTTCGGAAGATCGTGAAAAGAAAATGAATCGGCGCAATATGTTGACTGATAGTAATGAATTAGCATTATATGACAAGGTATACTCAAAATTTATAAATTCGTATTATTGATGTGGGAAATGAATGGTTTAATTGCAAATTTTTATATATATATAATCTAAGCTCGCTGTTTTTGAAAATGGCGAGTTTGATCTTTTTATTATAAAATAATTTTAATAATTAAAATTTTAGTGCATTTTATCTATTTATATGATATAATTAATATAGAGGCGTGATAAATATGTGTTTATTGCTATATCTTAGATTTTTAGTTTATTTATTTTGAAATAATTATTTATAAAAGACAATATTTAAGTTTTAGTGATGTTTTAGCATATATGCTTTCAATTAGGTGATATTATTTATATAAACTCAAAATAAATATATTAAAAATATTGTTAAATTACATAACTAATTGATTAATTAAACTTGTAATAAAAAATTAACAAAAAGTTAACATATTTTCACGTTTAAATATGATATAATTGTCTTGTGATTTAAAAACAGTAAATGACCAAAAAATTGAAAATGAGGTGATTAAAATGAATTTTAATATGCAAAGCGATTCTGCTAGCGAAATAAAAACGCTCCATTCCGCCAGGTTAAAGGGCCAGTTGGATGCTCAAGCCGGAAGGACGCCCCAGACAATCAGCGTTCCCGAGCTTCAGGCTGCATATGATGATATGTATGGGCAAACTATTGGCATTAAAGACGCAAAATATATTGGGCAGTTTGGCGGCATTCTTGAAGTTTTCAACCGTCCTGGACTTTTCAAGGCCTACTATGACGCGTTTGCAAGCGCCATAGGCGAATCTGACGCGCTCAATTCTTCCCCTCCCCGCGACTTCAGCGATAGGCCCAGATTGCAGGAAATTTATAATCAACAATATAAAAACACCGCTAAAAAACTTGGTGTTAGTGACGACATCACAGGCCCTGGCCGCAGTTACAGCTGGGATGAGGCGCAAAAATGCTATGATCAAGGACGCGTGAACAACGTTAAACTAATGGCGCATTCTGACGCTCAAAAAGGGGAGAAACCTTTTTTTGCCAACAAAAACGACCCTAAGCTTGAAAAAATATATTTAAATGAATATTACTATGCGTATTTAAAATTAAACCACAAGCTCCCGTCATATCCAAAAAATAGAAAATCTCAATAAAAATTCTTCTAAAAAATAAAAAGCCTGTCAAAAAATTGTGGCAGGCTTTTTTGTATAATAAACATCAAGCTTTGCATTTTGCAAGCAGCAATTTGACGCGATCGTTTAAATTTTTACCGTCAAACACACAACATTTGATTAATTTTCCAGCGAGCTCTTTAGCTTCTTTTTTTAGAGAATCATCCTCATCATCAACGCACTTATCTAATATTTTCAGTATATCTGAAGCTTCTTGATTTGAAAGATTTTTTTTGGTGATGGTGTCATAAAAATTTAGAATAAATACAATAGCTTCTCTATTGCCAGCGTTATATCCCACACATTTAGCTAAAATTTTCAACCCACGCGACATTTTATTTTCACCTAAAACTTTTTTCCCCAAAAGAGCGTCAATGCTGGATGCAATTTGCAACGCCACGCCATGATTATATTCCGCCATTGATCCAAGCTCTGAGTCATCATTATCTGAACATATATCTAACATGTCTAATATTTTTGAAACATTATCTCCCGAGTAAAGATAGACATTGTTAAAAAAATTACTCAGCAATTTTCCAATAGATTCAGCAATAATCATTCTTTTGCTTGGATCGTTACATGTTGAACATTTATATAGTATGTCTATTATTTTTGTCATATCCAAATTTTTATGGCAAAATTCTTTAGAAACCAGCTCCGAGATAGTGGCTGCAACAGAAATCTTTACTTTGTCATTGTCAAATTCAAGACACAAATCTAAAATATCTAATATTTGCGAAAAATAATCATTTTTAGTTGGGCCATTATAACTCTTAAATTCAAAGGTATCAACAACTGTGCTGTCAGTTAGAACGCCAACAGCCGTCGAAACAGCGATTTTTGATTGATTCCCAGCAATGCAGTTTTTCAATATTTCTATGACTTTAAATAAATCTATTTCACTTGAATCGCATATTTTAAAATCTTTCAACAAATTTCTTGAAACCATAATGCTAATAATTTCTGCAATGTCTTTTTTAATTTCTTCGTTTAACGCCTTATTACTTGCACATTTGGATAATCTTTCAACTATTTTTTTAACGTTGTTGCTTGAATATTGGGCATTTTTAACAGTTGTTCTGAGATGCTCAATAAATTTTTCATCAGTTTCCTCATCTTCTTGTTCTTGTTCTTCATCTTCTTCTTGTTCTTGTTCTTCATCTTCTTCTTGTTCTTGTTCTTCATCCTCTTGTTGTTCTTGTTCTTCATCCTCTTCTTGCTCTTCTTCTTCGCTTTCTTCAGGTCGCGGTCTTTTATGACCTAAATATTGGTTAGGACTTCCCAAGTTGCCATTATTCATGGCGCCAACCAGTCCTGAAGTTGATGTGAAT
>CADAPX010000032.1 GCA_902789925.1 Oscillospiraceae bacterium
GAGCCAGGAGCCAGGGCCTAAACTTTGCCTTTTTACCAGGACATATACATATTGACAAAAGCGCATTCTGCTGACACTTTATGTGTTTTCAGGGAGAGTGTGCTTTTGTTTGTTTTGCGCAGTTTTTTAAGGAATATAGCGCGGCTGCGTGGCTGTGCTTAAAAAAACCTTCCCTGCGCAAAATCTCGTGCATAGTGTCCAAAAAAAGTGGCGGAAAAATAGTCTGAACATTAATGGTATTATTTTTTAGGAGGTAGTGATTATGCAAAGTAAAATCAAACGCAAATTCGTCTCGCTCATGCTTGCAGCAAGTTTAGCTGGCTCACCTTTAGCAACCTTTCCAATGAATGTTTTTGCTGGGACGGGGAAGACGGGCGTTATTAAAGCGCCTGAGATGGAACAACAACAGCAACTGGAGGCAGCTAAGGCAGAACTGGAGCAGGTAAAAGTGCAACTGGCAACAATGCGAACTGACCTGACAACGGCAAATGAGGGGCTGCAAAAGACAAATGCTGATCTGCAAAAAAAACTGACAACGGCAAATGAGGAGCTGCAAAAGACAAATGAGGAACTGAAATATTTGAAATCTAAAGTAACGGAAGTCACGATTTCCGGAGGTGAAGTGATTAACATCGGCAAAAACCTCGTGCTCACAGCAAACTTTAAGCCCGAAGGTGTATATGAGGCTTACAAAACAGTTGAGTGGAACGTCACTGGCAAGGATATGGATGATACAGACATTAATGTAAGAGCCACTGGCATCACAGCAAAAATTAATGTAGCTAAAGCAGGCACAGTCAAAATCACAGCAACAGCAAAAAATGGATCAACAGACGAAAATGACTGGAAATCAAACTTTGTAGAGATTACTGTTGCGCAACCAGTAACAGGCGTCACGATTGATAACATCCCTGATAATAATGAAATTGACATTAACAAACCATTCAAGCTCGCTGCAATCTTTGACCCCACAAATGCATATGCGAATTACAAAAAAGTTGAGTGGGACATAACTGGCAAAGATGCGAAAGGCAACAATATGTCTGATGAAAATCTTATGGTAACAGAAAATGAAGACAATACGGTAACGATTAAGGTAAATATATTAGGAGCGATCACGGTCCAAGCCACTACGCATAACGGAGAAGAAAATGGAAGCGCTGATATCTCATCAAAAAAGATTAAGATTAATTCGTTATATGAATGGACTTTTTCATGTACGTATGAATATAAGTATTGGTCAAAGTCAACTTGGAAATATGAAACCACAAACAAAGAATTTTCACAAACTTTGAAAATTAGTTTAGACTCAACTTGGCAAGACATGTTGAATGAATACAGTAATGTATTCGCAACTAAAAGAAACATAGGTACGGACTATCTAACAGTTATTGTTCTTGAGTCAGATGACATGATTGAATTAAAAAACAACCAATCAGATTACGATTATAACTTAGTACAACCCGAAGACAAAGTCTGTAAATATGGATTAGACCAGTATTACTTAAAGCAGAAACGATTAATAAACTAATTATTTTAAACCCATTTTTCAAAAAGCAAGAAAGGCAAAATTTAAACCTTTCTTGCTTTTTTGCTTTTAAGCCGAGTTTCTGGAAGAGGTGATTTTGGTCTAGGACGCCAACCTACCACTTGTCACGGACGCTTTCAACTGGACTTGTGCTTGAGGAAGGTTGAATACTAAAGGCCCGTTGTGAGCAGGCGGCGCTTGAATCGTTTTTTGCATTGTTTTTTGGAACGCAATCAAGGATATCATAATATACTGGGTTTTTAATTAAAGAGCCTGATATTTTAAGCAGGGGCGATTGAGGGGACTGCTCTCAAGGACGCCAACCTACCACTTCTCACGGACGCTTTCAAAGGAACTGTGCTTGAGGAAGGTTCAATATTACAGTCCGTTGTGAGCGGGCGGCGCTTGAATTGGCTTTTGCATGGTTTTTTAAGCGTGATTGAGGATTGCTTAATATGTTGAGCTTTTAATCAAAGAGTTGAATATTTTAAGCAGAAGCGATTAAGGGGACAAATATAACCCAAAAAATCAAACAATTCGTGGTTTTTAATAATTACACTTGACTAAATTAAAATTTAAAGTTATAATTATGTTATAGTAATTTAAAGTGATTTTTTAATTTTTTGTCAACAATATTCTTGAAAAATATTTATAACTGGGTTTTATAATGTTTGGAAGGGAGAGCTATTTATGCTATTTGGTGATGAAATTAAAAAGGTGTTTTTGGCTGGAATTGGAGCCATTGCGCAAACGGTTGAAAAAGGCCAAGAAATGGTCGACAGCTTGGTTGAAAAAGGCGAGCTGACAATTAAACAAGGGGAAGTTTTAAACCAAGAGCTAAAGCATGGATTTAGTGATGCGAAGGATGATTTAAAAGGCGGGATTGCCAAGAAGGGGATGAATATTTTAGACAACGTTGAAAAACTTTCGCATGATGAAATCAAAAAATTAAAGGAAAAACTCTCAGAGTTGGAGAAGAAAAAATGAAACGGCGAGGGCAGGACAAAGAAAAATCTCGCTTGAGGGTTTTTATGAGCGTTTTGCGCAAGCGAGACGTTGTTCACGGATTAACCCCTGAAAAGTTGCGGCTGGTTTTAGAGGACATGGGCCCAACATATGTTAAAATAGGGCAGATAATGTCCATGAGATCTGATGTCATTCCGGAAGAATATTGCGATGAGCTGAAAAAATTGCAAACAGAAGTTAAACCGCTTCCATTTAGCGATATGATTAAGGTTGTTGAGGAAGAATGGAGCGTCAGTCCATATAAAATTTTTGAATCTATTGATCAAAACCCGATTGGCTCAGCTTCAATTGCTCAAGTCTATTGCGCTGTTTTGAAAAAATCTGGAAAAAGCGTTGTTGTTAAAATTCAGCGCCCTGGAATATATAACATTATGCGCCAAGACATCAAACTTATGCGAAAATGTATCAACATAATAAAAATGTTTTCCCAAAAGATGGATATTGTTGATTTTGGCGATGTTTTAGACGAACTGTGGGCGACTGCAAAAGAAGAAATGAACTTTGTCCTGGAGGCTAAACATCTTGAGCGTTTCAAGCGCCTCAACGAAGACATAGTTTACGTTGACTGCCCATTTGTATATCGCCGACTGACAACGCCAAAAGTCTTGGTTATGGAAAAAATTGTTGGATATTCCATAGATCAGGTCCAAGACTTAAAACGCGCGGGATATGACATGAAAGAAATTGGAATAAAGCTTGCCGAAAACTATAGCAAACAGGTTCTGGATGATGCTTTTTTCCATTCAGATCCCCATCAAGGAAACATCCTAATATCCGAAGGAAAGATTGTTTTTGTTGACTGGGGAATGGTTGGCGAACTCAGCGAAAAATATAGGCTTTTAATGAGAGATGCTGTCATGGCAATGGCCCAAAATGACATCCGCAAACTCAAAGAAACTGTCCTTGCAATCGGCAAAACATATGGACAAATCAACCACTCAAAGTTATACACCGACCTTGAGGCATTGGTTAAAAAATATGTTTCGATGGACATAAGCGAAATAAATATGGGCGAAATGCTGGACGAGCTTCTTGATTTATGCAGCGGTCAGAACATAGCCGTCCCGCCAGCGATAACAATGCTGATTCGAGGGCTTGTGACGATGGAAGGGGTGATAAGCCAGTGCTGCCCCGGAATAAACATGTTTAGCATAATAAATGCCCATATGTCTGAAAGTGTTTTTAAAAGTCTAGACCTGAAAAAAGAGCTTTTGAACCTGATTAAAAATCAATATAGCGTCATAAAAAAGGGGATTGAAATGCCGTCAACGCTTGTCGATTTGTTTGCTATGGCAATTCGCGGGGAACTCAAAACGAATTTGGAAATTGTTGGGTCTGAAGCGCCGCTGAAAAAAATAGATTCTATGGTCTTTGAAATCATGATCTGCGCAATTTCCTGCTCCCTAAACCTTAATCATGGGAATTCCAATCCTTGGGCTGATGGGCTATGCGTCATCAATTGCTTTAATAGTTTGGCTAATCTGCCGGACGATTAGCAACCGCAAAAATAAAAAGAAAAAATTCTAGCAAAAAACGCTTCCAAGCCTTCATTTTGAGTTGTTGGATTTAATTATCTTTTTAATTTGGGCGTGGGAGTTTTTGAAATTTTGCGCGCTGGTGAGAATGATGTTTTCAATGCTTTCAAGCATATTTTCAACATATTTGTTCGCCGTTTCGCGAAGTTCTTTTGCTTGAGTTCGAGCCTGGGCAAGCGTCTGAATGGCTTGCTGCTGGGCTTGCTTTGTTATTTCGCTGTCACAGACCAAAATGTTTGCGCGTTTTTTTGCTTCGTCAACTATGTTTTTAGCTTCCTTTTTAGCATCAGACAAAATGTCTGTCCTGTCTTTAACAATCATCTTAGACTGTTTTATTTCCTTTGGAAGCGCCAGACGCATGTCATCAATGAGATTTTGAATTTCATCTGTTGAAACAGCGCATTTTCCATTTGTCATTGGAATTTTCCAGGCGCAATCAATTAAATCTTCAAGTGTGTCTAATATATCGTTAACTGTCATGTTTTTGCCTCTCCCATAGTTTTTTTCAAATTCATTAAAATTTCTTTCGGAACCAAAGAATCAATTTTGCCGCCCAGGCTATAAATATGTTTAACTAGACTTGAGGTTATGTGCATATTTTCAAGACTGGCTGGCATGAAAACGGTTTGCGCTTTTGGATTTAAAGATTGATTAACAGCATTAATCTGCATCTCATAACTAAAATCATCAAGCGATCGAATCCCTTTAACTATCGCGCACGCCCCTGAAACCTCCAAATAATCAACCAACATCTTGTCCCAATATTTTGCGCAAACATTGCTAAGCTCAGATGTTGCGGAGTCTATCCAAAAAAGCCGCTTTTTAACTGAAAACATTGGCCTTTTGTCGGGGTTTTGCAGGACTAAAACTATAACTTTGTCAAAAATTTTAGACGCTCTGTATATTATATTCAAATGGCCATTAGTTATCGGGTCGAAACTTCCCGGACAAATTGCAGTTTTTATATATATTCCTCCTTTGCTTTTCCAACTTTGCGATATGTCGACAGAATAATTTTACCATATTTATAGCGCTTTTGTAAAGCAATATCTTGAAAATTTTCTGGCATTTCAAGCGAATTTAAATGTTCACACATAACTATTCCCGAAACCACTAGATTTTTTGAAACAAACTGCAATATTTTTGGAATTAGGTCGGTTTTATATGGCGGATCCAGAATAATTATGTCATATTTTTCGGTTGTTGTTTTTAAAAATGTCGGTCCGTCTGAAAAAACAACTCTTGAATTTTTAAAAAGATTTGTTAATTTTAGATTTTGCAATTGTATTTTTTGAGCCTCTCTAGAATTGTCAACAAAGGTGCATATTTTTGCTCCCCTTGATATTGCTTCGATTCCAAGCTGCCCAGATCCCGCAAAAAGATCCAAAACTTTTGAGCCTTGCAAATTAAAGTGCAAAATCGAAAACATCGCTTCTTTAACGCGATCAGTTGTTGGGCGGACTTCCTCCCCTCTCAAAGCAAAAAGCTTCCTTCCCCTGGCTTCCCCCGAAATAACCCTCATTATGTATTCAAATTCTCCTTTCAAATTTTAAAATAACGTGAATTTGCGCGTGTGATTATGGACATTTAGATATGGATTTGAATGTCTCCAAAATCAAAAAGTCCATTTCCTTGCTTAAGCTGCCCACGCCTTTCTAGCTCGGCAAAAGCTTCCTCAATTTCTCCGATTAATGAAACAGGAATATTCAGCTGGTGATGGCCGGGCAGGACTTTTGATATATCATATTTTTTCAACTTTCTAACAGACTCATAAAACAACCTTGGGCTTGTGGAGGGGTAAAAAGCGTCAAGACAACCCTTATAAATCAAATCCCCAGAATACAGGTATTTTTTCTTGGGTTCATAAAAACAACAATGTCCCGGAGAATGACCGGGTGTGTGAATAACTTGAAGCTTTCGTTCGCCCAAATCAAAAATATCCCCGTCATGCAGAAGAATTTGCGGTTTCCCCTGAAAAATCCGATATGCGTTGATGTCGAATTCAGCTGGAAAATCGCAAGGAGTTTTGGCGAGCTGTTTTTTAACTTCCTGCAGAGTCAGCGGAAAATCGCCAGAAATCCAATCTTTTTCTGCTTCATGCACGGCGATACAGTCAAAGAACTGGTGCGAGCCGATATGGTCCCAATGAACATGGCTGGTGAACACGGTAGCAGGCAGCTTTGTCAGGCTTTTAACGACGCTTTTTATGTTGCAAACGCCAAGTCCAGTGTCTATTAAAGCAGCCTTTTTCGATCCACAAAGCAAATAGCAATGTGTTTCTTCCCAATGCCTATACTCGCTAATTATAAATGTCTGCGCGTCGAGCGTTTCAACTGTGAACCAGCTATACATCAAAGTGATTTCCTCCAAAAATTCTATGCCTGCCGGATTCTTGCCGCTTTATGGTCGCGCAGTTCTGGGTGCTTTGGAGAGTGTGTTTTGATATGCTTAAAATTTTCATGACCCGCCAAATCATATCAAATTTTAAAATAAAGTCGGCTTGTGCGTGTGGTTATGGACACTCAAGGCAAGGCCCAATAAAATATATGTTGCAACAACCGACGAGCCTCCGGAGCTAATAAACGGCAAAGTCACCCCAATAACAGGCGTTATACATAAAACCATCCCTATGTTAACAAGCGACTGAAAAAACATGATTGCAAAAATTCCAACGCATATCGCATATCCCAGATGATCCGAGGCTTTTCGGCCATTTTGCAAAAGCCTGAAGCAGTATAAAAGCAGCCACAGCAAAACACAAATGCAGCCAACAAACCCTAAAACCTGGCCTATGTGGGCAAAAATCATGTCGTTATATAGTTCAGGGGTTGAGGTTAAAATGTCAGGCGAATTAAAGCCCTTTCCAAAAATTTTTCCCGAAGCAAGAGTTATTCTCCCTGTATATTGCTGCATTCCGAGGCCTCTCTTTGTCTCCTCAAGATGGCTCACAACATAAAGCCGCTTTAAAAGATAGTCTGGCAAAGTGTTTGTCAAAAACAGCATCAGCGCAACAAACCCAATAGCAACTGCGCCAGAAATTATCTTCCAGTTGATTCCCGAAACAAAGAGTATACAAGCTGCAATAACAACAAAGATTATCATTGTTCCAAAGTCTTTTTGCAAAAATATTATTGAAATCGGAACCAGTGCATGCGCGATAAGCAGCATGAAGGTTTTGGGCTCATTAATCCTTTTTGCGACTTTAAAGCAGTGGTATGAGAAGGTTATCACAAAAGCGGCCTTTAAAAATTCAGACGGCTGCATCCTCGTAAACCCCAAGTTAACCCAGCTGCGATCCGCAGACCCAGCTCCATCCGTTCCGCGCAATGCTCCAAGAGGAGTTAGGGTCAAAAGAGTGAATAAAACCGAAAAAATCGCGATTGGCTTCCACATTTTTGCAATGTGGTGGTAGTCTATATTGGAGATGACTATTGCAAGGATAAATCCAACAAAGCTTGACGCAACCTGAACATAAACCGTCCGCAAACTTGAAATTTGAGCAGGATATAGCGACATCATCAAGAAAAAACTCAAAACAGAAGCTCCACCCGACATAAAAATCAAAAACATGTCGGTTTTCCCGATATAATCTAAAAAATACACAAATCTTTCCCTAAAAAAATTTTTCATATTCAATTCCAATCAAAATAATATTATGTCCATTTTAAATAAATTTCACCCTAAAGCGCTTTCCTCAAATTTCATTATACACCAGTTCAAAAAACTTTTCAAGGCTTTAAAATATATTGGTTCACAAAAATTATGGTTTTAAAATTGATGCGCTAAACATTTAAAAAGTTACGAATTGTATTTTTAGGGTGGGTTAGATTTGTCCCCTCAATCGCTGCTTCTTAAAATATCCGACTCTTTAATTAAAAAACCTAATTAATTCCAACATCATCAATCGCGTTCCAAAAAACAATGCAAGGGCTAGGTAAGCGCCGCCAGCTCACAACGGGCTTGAGTATTAAACCTTTCTCAAGCGCAAGTTCCTTTGAAAGCGTCCGTAACAAGTGGTAGGCTGGCGCTCTCGAGAGCAGTCACCTCACAACTAACTGTAATATTAACCCCACTCAAGCGCAAGTCCAGTTGAAAGCATCCGTGACAAGTGGTAGGCTTGCGTCCTTAAGCCGCCGTCTCACAACTAACTGTAATATTAAACCTCCCTCAAGCACAGTTCCTTTGAAAGCGTCCGTGATAAGTGGTAGGTTTGCGTCCGTGAGAGGGCCGCTCACAACTAACTGTAATATTAACCCCACTCAAGCACAGTCCAGTTGAAAGTGTCCGTGACAAGAGGTAGGTTGGCATCCTTGAGAGGGCCGCTCACAACGGGCTTGAGTAGTTAAACCTTCCTCAAGCTCAAGTCCAGTTGAAAGCGTCCGTAACAAGTGGTAGGCTAATGTCCTTGAGCCGCCCGCTCACAACGAGCTTGATTATTAAACCTCCCTCAAGCACAGTTCCTTTGAAAGCGTCCGTGATAAGTGGTAGCCTAAGCGTCCTTGAGCAAAATTCTTAAAACTTTTGATTAAAATATTCTACTTTTTAATTAAAAACCAACATATTATTATATTTCCAATAAAATTCTAAAAAACAAATTGCGCCTTTTAAAAACACTATTTGACATATTGTACCATTATATTATATAATTAAAATGTAACTAATCTAAATTTTGATCTAACTGTTTAGTATGGGTTTTCTATAATTTGGTGGTAAATTTAAAAAATATATCTTAAACTTTAAAAGGAGAGTGTATTTTAATGCAAAGTTTATCAAAAATCAATCCAAGTTGCCAATTAAAAAGATTAGTTTCAATTTTAATTTGTTTAATGATGGTTTCGACAACATTTCCCATACACATTTTGAAAAACACCGTTTGGGCAGCAAAAGAAACCAACCCTATAAGCATTGATTTTACTCCAAACTCGGTCGGATGGAAGACCAATTCGAACAGATTTTATAGAACTTTA
This sequence comes from Oscillospiraceae bacterium, assembly GCA_902789925.1. Classification (GTDB taxonomy): domain Bacteria; phylum Bacillota; class Clostridia; order Oscillospirales; family Ruminococcaceae; genus RUG12519. Next base: position 9,057 of record CADAPX010000032.1, read on the forward strand.
ACAAACGCCACAGACCTTACCGATAATATAATTATTAACATAACAGATGATATTGAACTAGACGCCAATAAATTTCCCCAAGGTGGGTATCTTTTCAATTTCACTGACGAAAAATTTCAAAACAAGACAATAACCATAACCGGAAATTCTAAAACGATCAAAATCACTAATTCGTTTTTATATTTTTTGAACATGCGAAATTGTAATGTTATTCTAAAGGACCTCACAATTGATGGGGGATGGGATAAAAATGCAGAAATTCCTGTTACACGATCCAGCGCTTTTATTAGTGTATGGGGATTAAACTCAAAATTGGAAGCTGGAGAATATGTTAAAATTCAAAATTGCAAAAATCAAGGACAATTTAACAAAGATGCCTCAGGGGGCGCAATATACGCCAAGGATTTTGGAACAATAAATTTTAGCGGACATATTGAGAATTGTTCCGTCGAAGGAGGCCAAGGGAAAATAGTAGAAACAGGAAAGGCTGGAAAAGGCGGCGCAATATTCTCAAGCGGCATCAGAACAATAAATTTTGATGGAACTATTACAAATTGCTCTGCCACCGGAGGAACAGGAGGAACAACCCCCCTTGGAGCAGATGGAGCCAACGGAGGCACTGGCGGCGACAGCTACGGTGGCGCAATATATTTAAGCGGTGCTGAAACAATAAATATTAATGGAATTATTACAAATTGCTCTGCCATCGGAGGAACAGGAGGAACAGGAGGAACAGGAGGAACAGGAGGAACAGGAAGAGAAGGAACATCAGGAGCACAATGGGGTCTTGATAGCGGCGGCAATGGCGGCACTGGTGGCACTGGTGGCACTGGTGGCAATGGCGGCAATGGACAGGGTGGCGCAATATATGTCGAAAATTCCGGAACAATAAACGTCTCTCAATCGATTAACAATTGTTCCGCTAACGGCGGCAATGGCGGCAATGGCGGCAATGGCGGCAATGGCGGCAATGGCGGCAATGGCGGCGAGGCCAGCCGTGACGGCAATGGCAGCAATGGCGGCAATGGCGGCAATGGCGGCGCTGGTGGCGCTGGCGGCACTGGTGGCGCTGGATACGGTGGCGCAATATATGCTGGCGATGCTGGAACAATCAGCGTCTCTCAATCGATTAACAATTGTTCTGCTAACGGCGGCAGCGGCGGCAATGGCGGCAGCGGAAGCAACGGCGGCAACGGAGGCAATGGCGGCAAAGGAGGCATTTTTACACGTGCAGGTAAAGGAGGCACTGGCGGCAATGGCGGCAGCGGAGGCAACGGCAACAACAGTGGCGCTGGATACGGTGGCGCAATATATGTTGGCAATGATGTAACAATCAGCGTCTCTCAAGCGATTAACAGTTGTTCTGCCAAAGCAGGAGCCAGAGGAATCGGAGGCAATGGCGGCAATGGCGGCAGCGGCGGCAACGGAGGAGATTACGATATGGCAGTGGGACAAGAGGCGGACGACGGCAAAGGTGGCAGCGCAGGAAACCAAGGCAATAGTGGCATAGATGACAGCGGCAGTATGGGAGGCGCGGTATATAATAATGCAGGAACCGCAATTCTTCATGATTGCAGAATCGCAAGCTGCATGGCTTTGGGCAAAGATTCCGCGGGAGATGCCGTTTACAATAAAAAAACTTTACGCCTTCCTCCAAAAAATTCAAACTCTCTAAAAATCCAATTTACTGGAAATCATAATAACAGCTCCACAGGCCATCAATGCTCAAGCAAGGATGCGCAAAGTCTTGGCTATGAAGGAATTTTCAATAATAGCGGCACTATTACTTTGGACTGTTATAAAATTTCGCTCACTTATTTAACTGAACCGCAAAGTCAAACAAAAACACTGGATAGGTTTTACTTTGAGGACGAGCTCATAACTGTCCCTGAAACTCCAGGATATACTATTAACAAGTTGCAATATTTGGTTAATGGCAAAGAAAAGTTTTTTGCTATAAATAGCAATTATCAATTTAAATTAACCAGTGAGATTATACAAACTGCAAGCATCGATGGCGTGATACAATTGCAAGTCATTTGCAGTCAATATGTGTACAATTCAGGTAATACAGTAAATATTCATTTGTCATATCCAGAAGCCGTGAGAACGTGGATGTATAACAATTTGTCAGAAGATAATTTAGAAAATGTAGAAACGATAAATATTACAATAACCGACGATATTACTATAGACAATCCTCCCGATGGTTCCTTTGACTTTGTGCCAACAATGACTAATTCTTCATACAAAAGATATCTTTTTGATTTCACTGATGAAAGGTTTGCCAGCAAGAATATAGTCATACAAGGAACGGGAACAACTCCTAAAACAATAACAATCAATAGGTCGGATTTATTTTTCTTGAATATGAAAGATTGCAAAGTTATTTTAGAAAATATCACTATTGACGGCGGCGATCAGGTCAGGCAAGGCGCTTTTATTAATATTGCGGAATCGGAATTGGAAATTGAAGAACATGCCACAATTAAAAATTGCAAAAATCAAGGAGACAATGGGCACAAAGGAAGCAATAATGGATCCTTTATCAACAGTGGCAATGGAAACATTGGTGCTCAAGGAGGAAGTGCATGCGGCGGCGCCGTACATTGTGCTGCTGGAACAATAACTATAAATGGAATGATTAGCAATTGTTCAGCTATTGGAGGCGTTGGAGGCGCTGGAGGCAATGGATGCAAAGTTAGAAGCTTTGAAGGCCGAGGCGGCCAAGGAGGCATTGGAAGCATTGGATACGGCGGCGCCATATATTGTGCTGCTGGAACAGTAAATATAAATGGAGTTATTAGCAATTGTTCAGCTATCGGAGGCCAGGGCGGCAATGGCGGCCAGGGCGGCAATATAGACACAGAAAGCTGGGAAGGCGATGGCGGCAATGGCGGCAAGGGCGGCCAAGGAGGCATTGGATACGGCGGCGCGGTATATTGTGGTGCTGGAGCAACGACTATGAATGGAACGATTAGCAATTGTTCAGCTATCGAAGGCCAGGGCGGCCGAGGAGGCGTTGGCGGCCGAGGAGACGTTGGCAGCATTGGAAGCAATGGCGGCAATGGCGGCAATGGCGGCATTGGATCCATTGGATACGGCGGCGCGATATATAATGACGGAGAATTAACGGTGAAGAGTGATAAAATTGATGGGTGTTCGGCTAAAAATGGAGGGGCAATATATAATGCCTCAAACAAAAAAGCTTCCATTAGCAGCGTAGTTATTAATAACTGCAAAGCTGAGCAAAACGGCGGCGCGATATATAATGATGGGGGAACGGTGACAATTAGCGGTGGCAGTATTACCACTTGTTCATCCGAAAAGCAAGGAGATGCTATCTACAATGCTGGAATTTTATATCTTATTCCAACATCATTTAACTTATTCACAATTACATTTCCTACTGACTTTCAAAATGTTCCGCATAACCAAAATCTCTCTGCGCCTATTGCCTACAACGGCATTTATACCGATGCTGGATCCGAGGGAATAACTGTTTGCCAATTTTGTAAAATTAAGTTTTTCCTTAAAAATTCGATCAATCAACCCCTCTCCGGTGAATCGTATGAAAACTCTGACCCGGATAGGCTATATTTTGTTGGCGATAGCATAGACATTCCTTCTCTTGAACTTCATGTGATTGACCATTTAGAATATACCGTCAACGGTCAAACAAAATATATTGATGCAAACTTTGATAAAATTCAACTAACCAATGAATTGATGCAAACAATAGGCCAAGATGGCGTGGTAGTGTTAAATGCCATTTGCTCTGACTTCACAGCTACTACGATTCTCCCAGGGCAGGAGTCAATAGACATTAATTTGTCAAATCCTAATGAAGTGCGCCGATATATGTATGATCAATTACGCAAAAGTAATGTGGAAAAAATACAGAATATAAATATTACACTAACAAGTAATATTACTATAGATCCCACTAATGATCCCAATAATCTTATGCCAACAATGACCAATAGTTTGGGCAAAAATAGATACCTTTTTGATTTCACCTCAGATAGATTTGCCGGCAAAACGATAACCATAAAAGGAAATGGAACGGATCCTAAAACAATAACAATCAATAGATCAGATTTATTTTTCTTGAATATGAAAAATTGCACGGTTATTTTAGAAAATATCACAATTGACGGCGGATCTCAAAGCAGCAGGCAAAGCTCCTTTATTAACCTGGAAAAACCGGGAACTGAACATGATTCAGAATTAGAAATTAAAAGCAATGTCACAATTCAAAATTGCAAAAACCAAGGATTGGATGGAACAGACGGAGCGGACGGAGAGGATGCTATTGGCGGCGCGATATATGCCGATGGCAATGCGGTAGAAAGCGATAGCAATACTGCAGCTAAAACCATTACCATCACTTTGAATGGAGAGATTCAAAATTGTCAAGCGATCGGCGGAAATGGAGACAATGACGCAGGTACTTTAGATAATGGCGATGGCGCAAATGGCGGAAATGGGGGAAATGGCTGTGGCGGCGCGATATATGCTCGTGGTGATGTGATAATAAATGTTAAAGGAACGATTAACAATTGTCGAGCAATCGGCGGAAACGGCGGCAAGGGCGCAAATGCTTTAAATAATGGCAATGGCGCAAACGGTGGAAATGGTGGAAATGGTGGAAATGGTGGAAATGGCGGCAGAGGCAAAGGCGGCGCAATTTTTTATGAAGGCACTAATAAAGTGAAAATCCAAGACGGAAAAATTACAAATTGTTTAAGTGCATACGGAGATGGGGGAGACGGAGGCAACGGAGGCACAGGGGGAAATGAAGACATACCTATGATTGCCAATGATGCTTTTATATATTATCAAATAATGAATGATAACAGTCTGAAAGAATCTTATTTGAACCAATTCACTGTGAGAAGCAGAAAAAAAGGAGGAAATGGCGGAAATGGTGGCCATGGAGCAAAAGGAGGAAGTGGCGGAGATGCTAATGCGACAGCAAGAAATTATAATTCTAGTATAAGGAACGGCGCGCTTACTGTTAGGCCTGATTTTGATGGGGTTCAAGGCGAAGCGGGCGGAGATGGAGGAAACGGCGGTAATGGAACTGAAAAAAATAGAGGCGGCAACGGCGGAAAAGGAGGCCCAGGCGGCAGTGGACAAGGAATGGCCCCTGGCGGAGACGGGGGAAATGGCGGCAATGGCGGAATCGGCGGAAACGGCGGCGATGGCGGAAACGGCGGAACATCGGGTAATGAGAGATGCGTCGCGATGAATTTCAATAACATCTTTAACCGCGGTGGACATGGTGGTAATGGCGGAAACGGAAACCAAGGCGGTAAGGGCGGCAAAGGAGGAACAGGACAAGGCACATTTGATGTAAGCAACCTCTCACCTTTCGGATCTATGCTCATTTTATACCTAGCTGCGGGAGGAAATGGCGGCAATGGAGGCAATTCAAGCAATGAGGTTGGCCAAGGGGGCGATGGCGGCAATTCAGAATTAATTAATGCTATAACCAAAACGTCTCTTGCAAAAGTAGAAGAGCCAGAAGGCAGCATATCTGTCAAAATTGAAGAAAAAAAATCAAACTTTAATAACCTTGAAGTGCGCACCAAAGCAAATAAAGACACTGAGAGGTGGTATCAGTTCTCGGAGAAAACACAGAAATTTTGGAAGAAAGTGAAATTCTTAATTTCGACTTACAATCAAAGGCAGGATACACTTGGATTGATATCGTCTGAAGCACAAAAAATAGCGGATGCAAGTAATATCAATATATCGTTTTATGATCAAGAGAAGGAAGACTACACAGGCTTCGCAAAATATATTGATTGCGGATGGAAATTGTTGCATCCTGAGGAGGAGGCGTGGTCGAAATTGTATGATTTTGCCATCGATGCAACTTTTGCATTAATAGAACTTTTTGGACAAGCTCTAGACAAAATAGCAGAAAAGTATGAAGAAAAATTTTATGTGGTGAATTCAAACTGGGAGGACGAAGACTATTCTTTTAAGGCGGTTAAAGGCGGAAAAAAGGGAGAGAATGGTAAAAAAACAAAAAAAGAAGAGAGGGTTGTTGAATTTTTTGAAGAAAACGGCGGCGGTGGAGGCGCGATATGCATTGAATCGGGAGAATTAGCACTACTGGACGGCATAATTAAAGACTGCTCATCTAATGAAAGAGGAAGTTCTATTTTTATTGGCGCCAGAGTTTGGCTGAATTTCAGCAACGATTTTCAAATTGTCCCGGCCGAATTTACCAATCCTAATGACTCAACAAGAACATTGTCAGTTGAGGATTTGCAAAAATACTACGACGTTGCTGAAGATAAAACATCTGGAAAACCTGGAATTTATCTAGACAGTCATTTTAGACAATTATACTATAAACTGGTTTTTGTTAATGCCGACGATCCTTCAGAAAAATTATATGTCCAAGATATTGAGGGCGCGCAGCATGACATCAATGTCCCTGATAAGCCTGGTTATAAAATTAACAGCTTAATCTTTAAATATGAGGATGCAACCTTGTATAAGGATGTAAAAGACGGAAAATTCGATTTAACTCTCGATATTATAAAAAATTCTGTTAAAAATTGGGTAATAACTTGTCAGGTTAAATACGATAAACTATACACAATAAATTATATTTGCGATAATGAACTCATTAGATCAAAAAAAGATCAAATAATTGACGCTTCGAATGTGAATGACTTTAACCCTTTGACGCTTGCTTCAATCGATGAGAATTTTAGGAAAGCAACAGAGCCAAACCTGGGTTATGAATTGTCTAAAGTCACCTATGGCCGTGATAATGTTGAAATTCTCGAAAACAGCTTAAACTATGATAATTTGATAAGTCAGGCTGATGGAAATGTTATAACATTCATGATAAATCACGCTCCAAAACAGTACAATTTGGAGTATGTTGATGAAAACAAAAACCCTTTAACCATTAAAGACTTGGAGGGCAATCAAGCTTCTTCGCAACAAGTCAAATTCGGCGATGATATCAAAACAATGGAGCCTAGTTCTGAAAAACTGGGATATGATTTCAAATGCTGGCATGTTCTCGATGAAAATGAAAATGAATTGACTGATGGAGATGGCAAACCTATTGACTTCGAAACAGCAAAAGCGAATTGGGAGACTTTAGCAAAAGCTGCTGATGATTATAATAAAATAAAATTAAAAGCAGTCTACACGCCAAAAAAATATATTATAAAATATAACACAAGGAGTTCAGACAACATTGGTGATAAAGAATTTTATATCGGCAAAGACGAAAACTCACAATTAGACCAAAAAATTGCGAATAGCTACATCCAGAAGGCACTTTCAAAGGACAGAACTAAAGTGGTTTTTTGTAATAAAAATTGGAGATATTACACGAGCGGCAAAGCATGTGATGTTCAATCTGGTTCAGATATTATTAATACGACGTGGGAAGATTTGATAAAAAGCGCGATTGTTAACGAATACGGCGACAACCTGATCATTTTGGAAGCTGTGTATCAATAATCAAAAAACTAAAAAAATAACAAACCGCCAGCTCAAACGGAAAGCTGGCGGCTTGTTTTAACTTTAAGCGAAATTTCAAAGCTATTTTGTCTATTCTCACAGCATGCACCGTATCTCCATTTTATAGAATCAAAACCAGAACATGCTTCTCGAGGGAGGTCCAATTTAGCTGAATCATTCAAATATTTACCTTCTTTATCGGAAGTATAGCTGTCTTCTTTATCTAAATTAATTATTTTATCCACTTGATCAAGTCTATATTTAATTTTATATGTTTTTGGAGTGTAGACTGCTTTGAATTTTATGACTTCTTTGGCGTCTAAAATTTCTTTCCAATTTTCTTCTGTCATTTTTTCCACCTCGAAATAGCGAGACGGATCATCCTCAAAAACGAACCGATCATTTGAGCCTTCGGTTTGTTGAAGCTTCCATTTTGAAGATGCGATCTTTGCTAACTCATCCCATGTCGTCTTTGATTCTTTAAAATCCGTCAAATTCGAAAAAGCGTCCTCTAATTGCCAATGCGAAAATTTATATCCCACTTTTTTAGGCGGGGTCACTGCTTTAATATCATCGCCGAATTTGACTTCTTGGGTTGAAATTGACGAACCGCTTGCGTCCGTCACGATTATGGGCTCATTATTTTGATTTAAATATTTTATGGTGTACTGTTTTGGCTCATAATTTAAAAGCAAGGTTATCGTGCTGCCGCTTGCGTTGTCTTTCAAATCTTTCCAATCTGTTGGGGTGTTATAAAATCCGCCAACATTATTGCTAGCATCTTTAGGACATGTGAAACGCGAAAATTTATAGCCTCGACCTGATGTTAAATCATAAAGTGATAAACCTGTGTCCAAATTAATCTTTCTTAAGTCAACATTTACTATGCTATCAAAAGCCGTTTTTACTGTCACATTTGTTTTTGTTCCAATAATCCTATTATCATAAATATATTGAATTGTGTATAATTTAG
>CADAPX010000033.1 GCA_902789925.1 Oscillospiraceae bacterium
TAAGATAGTTGAAAAGAAAAAAAACAACCATAAGATAAATTTTTTCCACTTTATGATAGATTTAAATCAAGGGCCGTGTTTGATAAAGCGCCTCAAGGGTTGTGGATGTGGGAACGAATATGTTGCAATTTCTCCGGACGGCTGGATATATCCTTGTCATCAGCTTATGGGCGTTGAAAAGTGGAAGATGGGAAATGTTTCTGAAAACAATTTAGATCGAAAGATTAAAAAGGATTTTTCTAAAACGACAATTTTTCATAAAGAAGAATGCAAAAATTGTTGGGCCAAGTTTTACTGCAGCGGTGGGTGTAATGCCAACAACCATCAATATGCGGGAAATATTTTAAAGCCATATAAAATTAGTTGCGAAATGGAAAAAAAGCGAATTGAGTGCGCAATAATGATTAAAGCCGCTTTGGGCTAAAAATGTTTTAAGGAGGGTTTAAATTTGAATACTGTTGGATTTATTGGAACAGGGCAGATGGCCAAAGCCATTATATCTGGGCTATATTCAAATAAAATTGGCATGCGCGCTATGGCGTATGATATAAGCCGAAATAACTATGATTTGCTCGGAAAAATGGGGGTTGTTATATGCCAATCCTCGTCGGAAGTTGTTAAAAGATGTGAATATATCGTTTTGGCTGTTAAACCGCAAAATTTTCCCGATGTTTTGAGCCAGATCAAGTCAGAACTGTCCGAAAAAAACGTCATTGTTTCCATAGCTGCTGGAATAACTCAAGAATATGTTGCAGATGCCATAGGATTTGTTCCTAAGTTTGTTCAGGTTATGCCAAACACGCCGCTTTTGATTGGCCACGGCGCAACGGCGATCGCTCGAGGGACTAAGGTTGACGACAAATCATTCAATTTTGTTAAAAAAATATTTTCCATCAGCGGAGAGGTATACACTGTCCCGGCAGACAAAATGAACGATATAATCCCAATAAATGGATCTTCTCCCGCTTTCATATATGCATTTGCTAAAGGCTTTTTGAATTTTGCGCGGAAAAGGGAAATCGACGAAGAAACTGCTTTGAATTTATTTTGCGCATCTTTAAAGGGAAGTGCGCAGATGCTTTTGAGCTCAGGGAAAAGTCCAGACGATTTAATAAAAGACGTCAGTTCTCCCGGGGGAACAACTTTGGCGGGGCTTTCGGTTTTGGAAGAAAATAGGTTTGTTGAAATCGTTGAAAAAACCTGTGAGCAAACTTCAAAGAGGGCGGTTGAGCTTTCAAAATAAAATCTAAGTGGTGTTTGTAATATTAAAAACATGTCCAACATAAACATTTACTAACAGTTATATTAAAGACAGAGGATGTGTTTTTATGCTACGTGCGCCAAAAATTAGGCAAAAGGCTTTTTTTTCAATATATTTAAAAAAAATTAATTTGATTAAACTTTTGTTTGTTTTGTTTGTTTTAGGGATGATATATGGAGCTGCGCTGATTGGCTTAAATCAAGACGAGGCTTTGGCCCAATTGGGGGGCGTTATGCAGAGGTTTATCAGCAAAAGAGCCGAGCAATCTGTTATTATCACTTTGATCTCCTCTTTTTCTTCTTCGATGGTTTTGATCACTATTCTCTTTTTGATTGGATTTTTTTCGATTGGACAACCCATTGCCCTCTTAATCCCTGTTTTTCAAGGGCTTGGAGTTGGTCTATCCACAGCGTATTTATATTCTTCCAGGGGATTTGGCGGGGTTCTTTTTTGCCTGCTGTTGATCCTGCCTTCCGCGTTTATATCAACGTTTGCGCTGATTTTGGGCAGCAGAGAGAGCATTCGATTTTCCAGCAAAAATTTGAAAACATTATTTCCCCAGAAATTTAATCAAAACATGAAAGGAGAGCTTGGTTTATATCTAAAACGTTTTGCAGCTTTAACATTTTTTCAAGCGATTTCAGCAATTGTTGACGCTATATGCACATTTTTGTTCGCTCGATTTTTGCTTTAATTTAGGTTTGTTTTAATAAATTAACATTTTTTACCATATATCATTTGACTTTTTGAAAATAATTTGTAATAATATACACTAGGCTTTGAAAGTTTTAGAGACTGTTTTATTCTTAGTTTTGCCTGACTATTAAATTTAGGAGGATAAAAATGAAATATACATACCTTCCCAAGGGCGTTTGCAGCCGAAAAATATCCATTGAGCTTGATCAAGACAAAATATTAAATGTTGAATTTGAAGGAGGTTGCAGTGGCAACACAAAAGGCGTTGCAGCTATGGTTCGCGGGCAAAACGCAAACGATGTTATAGCGAAATTGAAAGGAATTCCGTGTCAAAATAAAGGAACCTCCTGCCCGGATCAGCTGGCTCTTGCGCTGGAAAAGGCTTTAAAAGAAAATGGTTAGGGTTATGATTTTATGAAAGTTAAATTAATCAATTATTCAAATCATCCTGAGCACATCGTGGCGTGCGCTGCAAAATTATGCTATAGCGCTTCAGGCATCGACTCTCTTTTGGAAAAAATAGACGATCAAAATGCAAGTGAATTTGTTGATATGCTCGTCGAAATGGGGCACGAAAGCCCTATGGAACACGCGTTTTTCACGTTCGCAATCGAGGGCGTTTCAAGATCTTTGCTCGCCCAGATAACCAGACACAGAATAGCTTCATTTAGTGTTCAAAGTCAAAGATATGTTAATGGGAAAAACTTTGATTTTGTCGTTCCGCCGGAAATTGAAAATGATGAGCAGATAAAAGAAATATTTTTGAATGCTATGGAAAAAGATCTAAAGTATTATAATAAAATAACTGAAATGTTAAAAAACAAACATAAGCAAAAATTTTTAAAACTGGGCATGGATGAAAAACTGGCTGAGAGAAAGGCTGAAAAAATGAGCATTGAGGACGCGAGATTTGTTTTGCCAAACGCGTGTTCGACAAAGATGATATTGACCATGAATGCGCGAAGTTTGTTGAATTTTTTTCGCTTGAGGTGTTGTAATCGCGCTCAGTGGGAAATAAATCAACTGGCGTGTGAAATGTTATCACTTGTTGCCGAGGTTGCTCCTTCGATATTTAAAAATGCAGGGCCGTCTTGTGTGGGTGGCGCGTGTTCCGAGGGAAGGATGTCCTGCCAAAAGGCGAGTGAGGTTAGGGAGAAAATTGAAAAAATAAAGGGCAAACGGCGAAATATATGAAAAAATTGGTGGTTATAGACGGCCTGGACGGCAGCGGAAAAGCAACCCAAGCAAAAATTTTGGCAAAAAAGCTCAAAAAACAAGGGAAATTTGTCAGGCAAATTGAATATCCACGATATGAAAGCGATTCTTCCGCGCTTGTTAGGTTATATTTGGACGGCAAAATTTCCGAAAATCCCTTCGAAGTTAATGCATACGCTTCAACGAGTTTTTACGCTTGTGACCACTATATCGGCTACAAAACCGATTGGGAGCGGGATTATTTAGAAGGCAAGATAATAATTTCAGATCGATATGTCAGCTCAAATGCGATTCACCAAATGGTCAAATTGCCAAAAACCGAGTGGGATTATTTTATAAATTGGTTATATGATTATGAATTTTTCAAATTAGGCCTGCCAAAAGAGACTTGTCTAATATATCTTGACCTGGATCCTATAATTTCTCAAAGCTTGATTAATACTCGCTGTAATGAATCTAAAAAAAAAGATATACACGAAAAAAATTTAGAGTATTTAATAAAATGCAGGGAAGCAGCAATATATTCTTCTAAATTGATGGGCTGGAATGTTATTAAATGTGACTGCGAGGTCGGCGTTTTGCCGGTTGAAAAAATATCTCAAAAAATTATGAAATTAATCAACAATTTAAATTTTTAGTTCAAGGAGAACAAATATGGTGTATTTATTTTTAGCTAATGGTTTTGAAGAAGTGGAGGCGATAACCCCATTTGACTATATTAAAAGAGCCGGCATCGAGGTGTGTTCTGTCGGGGTTGGCGGAAAAAGAATCACTGGTTCACACGAAATGACGGTTGAAGTTGATATGACAATTGATGAATATGATCCAGATAAAAGCAATGATATGATAATTTTGCCGGGAGGAATGAGCGGGACCCAAAATCTGCGATCCAATTTTAAAGTCATCGAATGTTTGAAAAGTGCGTATGCAAACAGCAGTATTGCTGCGATATGTGCTGCTCCTTCGATATTGGGTGAGCTAGGGTTTTTGAAGGGAAAAAAGGCGTGTTGTTTTCCTGGATTTGAGCAAACGTTAAAAGGAGCTAAAATTTCATTTGAGCCGGTGGTTATCGATAAAAACGTGATAACTTCGCGCGGCGCAGGGACAGCTCAGCAATTTTCGTTTTCAATAATTGAATATTTAGCAGGGAAGAAGAGGGCGGATGAAATCGCTGGGCAAGTAAAATGGGTGTTTTAAATCTATCAGATCGCAAAGCTGCTCTGCGAAAAGAACACATGAACAATCGAATATTAATGACCAAGGAAAAAAAATCAGGCAGCGATTCAAATATTTTCAAAAGGATTATTTCCCTGGATTGCTTTATAAAGTCAGAAGTCATTTTAACATATATTTCGACCGAGCTCGAGGTTGACACTAAAAAAATCATTGAATATTCAATTAAAGTTGGAAAAAAAGTTGCTGTTCCGGTTTCAAGCGCCAAAAATTTAACTTTGAATTTTTACTTTATAAATTCAGTGAATAGGCTTAAGATTGGAAATTTTTCAATACTGGAGCCGGACGCTAAAACAAGCGAATTTTGCGATGTTGGTCGGCTTCAAAAATTTTTGTGTGTGGTTCCGGGGATGGTTTTTGATCTAAATGGCCATCGGATAGGGTATGGAAAAGGCTATTATGACAGGTTTTTGAAAAAATATAGCTGTCAAACGGTTGGACTGTGCTATGAGTTTGATCTTTTAAAATCAATCCCGAAAGGCCAAAACGATGTTCCTGTGGATTTAATACTGACTGAAAAACAAATTGTTAAATCAATGAAAGGCTGAGAGCATGGACGCTAAAAATCAAGAAAAAGTTAATGCTAAAAATAATCAAAAGAAGTCATTTATTAATGATTTTTTCGAAAAATATGTAGTGAGTATACGAAAAAAAGTTCACGATTCCTGCGCCGAAGATGAGAATGTTCAGTCCGACGATTGCGGTCAGTCTGGTTCGGAAGGTTTTAGCAAAAAGCGCATTATTATTTTGGTTTTGGCTTCCTTTTTTATCTTGATTTCAGCGTTTTCTCTGCTTATACTAAACGAAATGTATGCTTTTTTTAAATATGGGGGGCAGGAGAAGGTTGTTGAAATTCCATATGGGAGCTCAACTTCTAAAATAGCATATATATTAAACGAGAATGATATTATAAACTATCCATGGATATTTTCGACATACACATCTTTTTCTGGACAGGCCAATTTAAAGCATGGCGCATTTAAATTAAACACTTCAATGAGTTATAATGAAATTATTAATATTTTATCGTCTGATCGCAACAATATTAGTCAAACCAAATTCGTGATTTTCGATGGACTTGATATGTTCGATATGTGTGAAACCAATTCGTATCAGTCTTTGATTGACCCTAAAGAGGTTTTGGAGGAGTTAAATAATAAGGAAAATTACTCAAAGTTTGATTTTGCCAGAGATATAAAGCAATCCGAGCTGTCTGGGGCATACTACCCCATGGAAGGCTTTTGCGCGCTATGCACATTTTATTTGGATTCTGGCTCAACCCCTAAATCCATTGCCAACAAAATTTTGGAAAAAACCGATAATGTTTTGGCGAATTTGCGCGAGGAAATTCAAAATAGCGGCATGAGTTTGTGGGAAATAGTGACAACAGCTTCAATCATTCAAGCGGAGACCAGTAATGAGCAAGACATGAAAAAGATTTCTTCTGTTATACACAATAGGCGCAAAAATTCTGAAGAATATAGACGATTGCAGTGTGATCCAACCAGTAAATATGCTCAAAAAATTAAAAAAGATATGAAAAAAATTGGTTATTTTGACGAAAACAAAGCAAACAGCTATGACACATATAAATCCGATGGCCTTCCAGCTGGGCCGATTTGCAATCCAAGCGTTAGTGCTATAAAAGCGGCTATAAATCCAGACCCAACTGATTTTTACTATTTTTGTGCTAATATTAAAACCGGCGAGGTTTTTTATGCTAAAACTTTGAATGAGCATGAATTAAATTTGAAAAAGTTAGGAGCAGCGAATTTGTGAAAAATAGACACGAAGTTCTAGCCCCGGCTGGAGACTGGGAATGCCTTCAATCTGCAGTTTTTTATGGAGCGGATGCGGTTTATTTAGGAGGCGAAATTTTTGGCATGCGATCCAGCGCAGCTAGATTTGATGATGATTTGCTTGAAAAAGCTGTTGGGTTCGCGCATGAAAATGGTGTGAAAATATACCTAACCTGTAACACTGTTCCAACAAACAGGGAAGTTGAAAAGTTGCAGAAATTCATGCAAAATGCGCAGGACATTGGCGTTGACGCATTAATTATTTCCGATTTCGGGACGCTCATGGAAGCTAAAAGATTCGCCCCTAAGGTTCCCATACACATTTCGACGCAAGCAGGTGTCATGAACTACAAAACTGCAAACGCATTGTTTGAATTTGGCGCCAAGCGGATTGTTTTGGCCAGGGAATTGCCCTTGGAAGACATAGAGATAATTTCTCAAAAAACTCCAAACGATTTAGAAATTGAATGCTTTGTTCATGGCGCAACGTGTATGTCGTTTTCGGGAAGATGTTTAATATCGCAATATCTGCTTGGCCGGGACGCAAACAGGGGGGAGTGCGCGCAGCCGTGTAGATGGGGATACCATTTGGTTGAAGAAAAAAGACCTGGTCAATTTTTTCCTATATTTGAAGATAAAAATGGGAGTTATATACTAAATTCAAAAGATTTATGTTTAATTGAACACCTTGATAAATTATCTAATGCTGGAGTTAAAAGTTTTAAAATAGAAGGCCGAGCCAAATCTTCACATTATGTCTCTGTCGTAACTAATTCATACAAAATGGCAACTGATATACTTGAAAAAAATGACGATTATTTCCTGCCCAATTGGATTAAAAATGAATTATTAAAAGTTAGTCATAGGCATTATCATGAAGGATTTTTATTTGGCAAACCATCTCAGGGACAGTACTATGAAAATGGTGGATATATTCGAAATTATGACGTTGTTGCTATGGTGGATGATTGTGATGGAGAATTTTTATATTGCACACAAAAAAACAAGTTTGACGTTGGAGATGTTGTTGAAATTTTTCAGCCCAAGGAAAGGCCTTTTTGCTTTAAAGTTGAAAAAATTCTAAACGAGCAAAAAGAACCAATCATTTCAGCCAAACATTCTCAAATGAAACTCTGCATAGCGTTTAAAGGAAGGGCTAAAAAAGGCAGCATCATTAGAAAATGTTTGAAAAAAGATTTGAATTAATGGTTCGCTAAATAAAAATTTAACGAACTTGGAGGGGTTAAATTGTCAACATCAACGCAAGAATATGAAAATCTACCTAAATTGGTCCGTCAATATCTATCATATATAACAACAATCAAAAATCGTTCTTTGCGAACTGCTGCTGCGTATGCTGTGGATTTGCAAAATTTTTTTCGATTCTATAAATTATATAAAAAAATTGCAGATTCTAACACGGAATTAAAAAATATAAAAATTGACGATATTAATATAGATTTAATAAAAAAAATAAAACTGTTAGATGTATATGAATATTTAAACTTTGTTATGAAAGAAAAAAACAACTCCGCAAGAGCGCGCGCCCGCAAAGTCAGCTCAATTCGTGGTTTTTTTAAATATCTCACTGTGAATCTGCGTATCCTTGAGGAAAATCCTGTCGAAAATCTTGAAATGCCGTCGCTGAAAAAAACTCTGCCAAAATACCTCTCAATAAATGAGAGCAAAAAACTCCTTGGCGCCAAAGCAAAATCCAAATCTCCAAACAAATTCAGAGACTACTGCATTTTGACGCTGTTTTTGAATTGCGGAATGCGCCTGTCAGAGCTTGTTGGAATAGATTTAAAAAACATCAAAATGGACGCAAACAGCCTGACCCTTCTTGGAAAAGGAAACAAGGAGAGAGTGGTTTTTTTAAATAAAGCGTGCATGTGTGCTATTGGCGAGTATCTCGAAAAAGAACGAAGCCAAATAAAAATATCCAAAAACACACAGGCCCTCTTTTTGTCGAAAAGAACCGGACAAAGGATTGGAGCAAGACAGGTCCAAAAAATCGTTCAGGCCGCGCTTAAGGAAGCCGGGCTTTCAGGCAAAGGATACTCCCCCCACAAACTTCGACACACCGCAGCAACCTTGCTATATCAACACGGCAAAGTCGACATTTTGATTTTAAAAGAACTGCTGGGCCACGCCAACATAGGAACAACCGAAATATACACACACACCTCAAACCAAATGATTAAAGAAGCTGTGATAAAAAATCCACTATCCGATGAAAAAATGAATTAAATCTAAAAAATTCTTTCCATTCACTCCCCTGTCGACCCAAATCCGCCAGCACCACGACTTGTCTCGCTTAAATCGTCAACCTCAACAAAATCAACTTCCAAGAACGGAACAACAACCAACTGAGCAATCCGCTCTTTGGGGTTGACGACAGCGCTTTGATTGCTGTGGTTATGCAGCGCAACAATCCTTGCGGAATTTCAACAGCCAGCCCGGTTGGAATTTTTGCCGTTTCGCCGGGCTGTATTGTAACTGGCTCCAAAAGGCAGGAATAAAGGTCATACCCAGCGCAATATCGGCTGCCTTTTGTTGGAATGGTTGCGTTTTCTTTTAATTTTTTTATATTAACATGCATTAATTTTTCTTCCTTTTTAACATATCTTTGATTTTAGCTTGAATTTTTTTACTCGAATCAGTTTTTTTAGCTGTTTTTTTAGAGCCTGCGCCAGAATTTGACGACGGCCTTTCAACATACCAAAGTTGGTTATCCGAATCGAAATCATCCCATATCTTCACGCGAGAATTATTAACCCCTTCAAGTCCCGCATCCAAAACTCGAGACGAATATTTGGAAATAATTTTGAAATATCCATCTTTATTGAATTTAACCTTCCAAATTTGGGTTTCAACCGAAGAGTCTTCCCATTGATGGAGCCAAGCCCCGTTTGACGAGCCAACCGAAACGATATCTATGGGCTTTTTTGAACTTCTGCAAACTATTTTATACAGCCCATCCCCTGCCAAAACGAACTTGAATTGTTGATTTTCGCTTCCAATTCTGTCATACAGCTGAACCGCTCCCCCGTTTTCAGATCCGGCAACAGCGTCAATATCAAGAACCTTGTCAGTTTTTTTAGAAATAATATGGTAATATATGTTAGGAGTTATTTTATTTATCATCGCCATAATCAATAATCCCCGCCCTTCTAGTCAACTAAAAACTTCTAGAACAAGTGTAACCCAACAAATTAATTATATACCATTTTTGACCCAGTTGTCAAACATTTTTTTAAATTTATTTTGAAAAGCGAAATTTTTTTTGGGTTATATTTGTCCCAATATCCTTTCCGCTTGAAATATCCGACTCTTTATCTAAAATTTTTGATAAACGCTAATATCCTTGAACAAATTCTAAAAAACAATGCAAAAGCTGATTAAGCGCCGCCAGCTCACAACGGGCTCTAATATTGGACCTTGCTTGAGCTCAAGTCCCTTTGAAAGCGTCCGTGATAAGCGGTATGCTAACGCCAGTGATATAAAATCCACTCCTAAAAAACAACCAGCTTTTTGAGTCTATTTCGAAGCATTCACAAGATAATTATTAACGACATCTATTATATATTTGCCATATTTTTTAATTTTATTTTGACCAAGTCCTGTAATTTCAAATAAATCATCTATTTTGGTCGGTAAAGCTTTGCAGATGTGAATTATCGTTTTATTTGAAAAAATTATATATGAAGGAACATTTTGCGAATCTGCTAAAGAGGTCCGCAATCTAGAAATTGCATCATACAAAATTTTATCATTAATTTGAGTTTTATCGCTTTTAAAAATATTTTTTCGAGATTTTCGCCTTTTTAAAATCACTCTCTGATTTAACCCTTCTATTAAAACATTTTTGGCTTTTTGCGTCATTTTTAGCGTTGGATATTCGCCATTATCTAAGGAAAGATAGCCATCAAATATTAATTCTCTAATATAACTTTTTAAATCGACAAGTTTGATTTTTTTTAGGGCGCCATATGCAAGTATTGAGTCATAGCCCAAGGCTAAAATTCTCGAATTTTTGCTGCCTTTCAATATATCACACACCATGTTTATCCCATATTTTTCATCAGTTTCAACTATACATGAAAAAATTTTTCTGGCTTGCGTTGTTAAATCAACCTGTTCAAATTCAGACAAACAATTGCCGCAATTTTTGCAAGAATTTGAATTTTCTCCAAAATACTCTAAAATATATTGCTGATAACAGCTATTTCCCTTGCAATATCGTATGATTTTAGATAGATTTTTATAATCCTGGTTTCTAATATTTTCTAATTGTTCGGCATTTAATTGATCATTGACAACATTATTTATAAAAAAGCTGTTTAGATAAAAATCTGAATCCGAGTAAAGCATGATACACTTTGCGTGGCCTCCATCTCTGCCCGCCCTGCCCGCTTCTTGATAGTAATTTTCTATGTTTTTGGGCATATTAAAGTGAACAATCATCCTGACGTCTGCTTTGTTAATCCCCATGCCAAAAGCGTTTGTCGCAACAAATATGTTCTTTTTGTCATATATAAAGTCCTCTTGATTTCGCCTTCTCTCAACGTCGCTCAAGCCTGCATGATATCTAGCGGCTCTAAAGCCTCTTCTGGCTAAAATTTCAAACACTTCTTCAACCTTTTTTCTTGTGCCGCAATAAATTATCACGCTCTCATCACGCACTTTGTCTAGCAGTTTCAACAGATGGGCCAGTTTCCCCTTTTCGCTCGTTTGAATAACATCAAAATATAAATTTTTTCTTTCAAAACCAGTCACCACACAATATGGATTGTTTAATTTCAACAAATTTTTGATGTCTTCGCGGACATTTTTTGTTGCAGTTGCTGTGAATGCGGCAAAAATAGGACGTTGTTTTAAAAAGTCCAAAAAGTCAGATATTTTCAAATAGCTTGGTCTAAAATCGTGGCCCCATTGAGAAACACAGTGCGCCTCATCAACAGCAACCATTGAAATGTTGATCGAATTCGCAAGTTCCAAAAAACCCGATGTTGCAAGTCTTTCTGGAGCAACATATATTATTTTATACATTCCGTGCAAAATATTATAAGAAGCTTTTCTATATTGACCTGCAGACAAACTGCTGTTTAAATAGGCTGCAGCCACGCCGTTTTGTATGAGCTGCCTGACTTGGTCTTTCATCAAAGATATCAGAGGCGAAACAACCAAAGTCACTCCGCTCATCATCAACGCCGGAACCTGAAAGCAAACAGATTTTCCCGCTCCCGTCGGCATTATTCCTAAAACGTCTCTTCCTTGAAGTATGTTATCGATTATTTCTTCCTGACCTCGTCTAAATGAATCATATCCGAAAATATTTTTTAAAACTTCATATTTTTCCATTATTTCTCCTAAAAACAACCAAACTCAACTATTCATCGCTTTTTGCTCTATTTCTTGAATTCCCTCCAAAACTTCTCTTCTTGAAAAGTCATTCGCCTCCAAAGTTTCCTTGTCAATGTGGTTGAGCTGAAGATAAAACCAAACCGCAACCCTCAAGCTCCCATTTCCTCGATTTTCCCGCTCATCTTCGGCAATATGCTCAAAAAGCATGTCTTCAGCATCATTAAATTTGTTCTTTTTGATCAAATCCATCAAATCAAGTTTCAGCTCCAAGGATCTTGTGTCGAATTTATAATCGTTTATGTTGAATTTTTTAGACTTTTGTGGAAAAAGTATGGTATATAAAAGTTTGGATATAAACTCAACCTGCTCATATTCATAGTCTCTTCTAATCATAAAAATACAACTCCTTTGAAAATTTATAATGTGAATAAACTAATTTGGCTGGTTTCAGGCAAATGACTTAAAGCGCCCATCTCTTTCAAACATTCAATAACAGTTTTTGATGCTCCCGTCCGCTCAACCAAGTCTTCGATTGATATATATTCGCCGTCCGCCGCTGCCTCGAAAAGGCGTTTTGCCGCCGCCTCTCCAAGCCCTTTTAAACATGTAAATGGCAGTCTGATTTTTCCGTCTTCAACGATATATTGATTTGCATGCGATAAATATATGTCAACAGGCAAAAATTCAAAGCCTCGACTGAGCATTTCATTTGCAACCAGCAATGAATCCAACATTTCATTTTCCTTGGCTAAACGATCATTTCCTTTAGCCATCAAATCGCTAATTCTTCGCCTAACAGCGTCCTTCCCGCGAACAATAGCATCAGCGTCTATATCACCCCCATGAACTGTAAAATATGTGGCATAATATGCAAGTGGTTCATAAATTTTATACCACCCAAGCCGAATCGCTGCGATAACATATGCGGCAGCGTGGGCTTTAGGAAACATGTATTTTATTTTCAGACAACTTTCAATAAACCATTCCGGGACGCCGTGATCCCTCATTTGCTTTTTGTGTTCTTCTGTCAAAAGCTTTGTCGCCTTGCCTTTTCGTGTGATTTCCATAATCTTAAACGCCATTTTTGGCTCCAGGCCCTTGTGCATAAGCGAAGTCATAATGCTGTCACGCGTCCCAATAACATCGCCAATTTTGCAAGTTCCTTCCTTGATCAGGTCTTGCGCGTTTCCAAGCCAAACGTCTGTCCCATGAGACAAACCTGAAATTTGAAGCAGGTCGGAAAAACACTTTGGCTGCGCGTCAACAAGCATCTGGCGAACAAATTTCGTCCCCATCTCCGGCAAAGAAAGCGATCCTGTTTGGCTATAAATTTCAGAACTCTCAACCCCCAAAGCCTCTGTTGATGTGAATAAACTGATGACCTTTTTATCGCTCATATCAACATCGCTGACCTTTTTCCCGGTCAAATCCTCTAAATATTTATACATCGTCGGAACATCATGGCCCAATAAATCAAGCTTCAAAATCGTGTCATGAAGCGAATGAAAGTCAAAATGCGTTGTTATTATCGAACTTTTTGCGTCGTCCGCGGGGTGCTGGATTGGCGTGAAGTCATATATATCATAGCCAGACGGAACAACAACCATGCCGCCAGGATGCTGACCTGTTGTCCTTTTAATTCCCTCGCAACCTTTAGCAAGCCTTGTTTCCTCCGCCTTATTTGCGGATATCCCCTGCTCTTCCAAATATTTTATCACAAAGCCATACGCAGTTCGACTTGCAACAGACGAGATTGTCCCTGCTTTAAAAACATATTTTTCGCCGAACAACTCTTCAGTGTATTTATGAGCGCGAGATTGATATTCACCTGAAAAATTCAAGTCTATGTCCGGAGCCTTATCGCCATCAAATCCCAAAAACGTTTCAAATGGAATGTCCTGTCCGTCCCTGTTCAAATTTTTTCCACATTTTGGACACTTTTTCGCAGGCAAATCAAATCCAGACCCGAAGCTTCCATCTGTTATGAATTCACTGTATTTGCAGCCAGGACAGACATAGTGTGGCGCCAAGGGATTAACCTCAGATATCCCCGCCATTATCGCAACAAACGAAGATCCAACCGATCCTCTCGACCCAACCAAATATCCATCTTCAACAGACCTAGAAACCAACTTTTGAGCAATCATATATAAAACCGCAAAACCGTGTTTAATAATCGAATCAAGCTCTCGATTCAAGCGGTCATCAACGATTTTTGGAAGCGGATCACCATAAATTTCTTTGGCCCTCTGGCAGGTTATTTTGCGCAAATCCTCTTCCGATCCTTCGATGTGCGGGGTATACGTTCCGTGGGGGAAAGGGCGAATATCTCCATCAATCATATCAGCGATTTTGTTGGGGTTTTCTATAACGACTTCGCTTGCCTTTTGCTCGCCCAAATACGCGAATTCATCAAGCATTTCCCGGGTTGTTCTAAAATAAAGCGGAGGCTGGTTGCTTGGATTTGGAAATTTCAGCGCAGACTGTATGATAGCGCGATACTGGGCATCTTTTAGGTCACAAAAATGGACATCGCTTGTCGCAACAACCGGCTTATTTAGCTCCTGGCCAAGTTTAACAATCTTTCGATTTAAATCTTTAAGGCCCTCAACATTTTCAACCCTTCCCTGCTCAATTAAGAATTTATTATTTGGAATTGGTTGAATTTCTAAATAGTCATAAAATGATGCAATAGATTTGAGTTTTTTCCACTCAACCCCGCTCGCAACCGCCTCAAAAATCTCACCCTTTTCGCACGCGCTTCCAACAATCAACCCTTCCCTGTGGCGGATCAAGAGGCTTTTTGGAATCCTGGGCTTTCTAAAATAAAATTTAACATGCGCATCCGAAACCAATTTATATAAATTTTTCAGGCCAACGCTGTTTTTTGCCAACAATATTTGATGATATACCTTTTGACGCCGATAATCTATCTTTCCGTTTAGTTTAGAATTAATTTCGCTTATGTCATGTATATTATAATTATTCTTTAATTCATCAATCATTTTAACAAAAACCCGCGCCAGCATCTTCGCATCATCAGAGGCTCTATGGTGGTTAAAATCTCCGAGTTGAAGGTGTTTTGCGAGTTTATCCAGCGAAAATTTGCTCAAATTCGAATATAAAACCTTGGCCAAAGAGAGTGTGTCGATAAAAGTATAGTTAAATTCGATGCTGTTTCGCTCTGCGGCAGCACTTAAAAAATTCATGTCAAAATTTGCATTATGCGCAACCAAAACCGCCCCGTTTGCAAATTCTAAAAACCGCTTGAGAGCCTGGTCCTCCAAAGGCGCGCTTTCAACCATAGAATTATCAATCCCAGTGATCTCGGTTATCCTTTTGGGAATTGATTTTTGGGGGTTGACCATAGTGTTGAAAACATCGCAAACCTCTCCGCCGCAAAGCATGACCCCCCCGATTTCGGTTAGACGATCATCTTTAAAATTCAGCCCAGTTGTCTCGGTGTCAAAAATGATAAATTTTTCGTCAAGAGTCTGATTTTTATCTCCATACACAATATTTTCCAAGTCATCAATAAAATAACTTTCAACGCCAAAAATCGCTTTAAATTCTTTTCCTTCTTTCCTGATTTTGTCAACGGCGGCAATCGCTTCCGGAAAGGCTTGAACAACGCCGTGATCCGTGATCGCAATCGCCTGATGCCCCCAACTGCTGGCCAATTCTATGAATTTCGAGATCGGAGTTATCGCGTCCATCGACGACATATTGGTGTGTAGATGCAGCTCGACTCGCTTTTTTTCAGCTTCATCCCGGCGCTCCTGCTTTTCAAGCAAAATAATGTCTTTAGGCATAAAAACCAGCGATCGATCATACCTGTCGTCTTCAACGTTGCCCCGCAGCAAAACCCTAGACCCTTCACGAAGCGCGTTGAATTTTTCTGAATGTTCCGACTGGCAAAAAATTTTAAACGCAATAGAATTTGTGAAATCAGTCAAATAATATGTCCTGATTTGCCGGGTCCCTTCGCGATATTCATGAACATTAGTTGAAAATATTTCACCGCAAATAACACAGTTCGTCTGGATAGTGTTTATAGAGCTTATCTCAATCGGAGTCGAATTTATGTCCCTGCCTTTAATAATTTTTCGCTTTTTGTTAGTTATATTACTGTCATCAAAAATAACACTTTCATTTTTCGAATCAACCCGCCCTTTAGAGGCTTTAAAATCCAAATCGTTTTTCTTTCCAGACTCAAAGCCCTCAACGTCAAACGGCGGCAACTCGTCGAGACCATCGTCAGCCGCTTTCAAGGGAACTTTTTTGGCGTTAGGTTGACGCCGCGCATTGGCTGCAATTAATTCGTCTTTCGTTTCTTTGCCAAGCTCAGTCACGCCATCAAATCCAACTTTAATCTTAAGACTAAACTGATCGTGTGTTAAATTGGCAATTTTTTTGTCTGCTTTGAGCTTCAAAAGCGTCTGCAGCCCGCCATTTTTCAGGTGTATTGTAAAAATATTTTTTTCAAACTCTGCTGAGCAACCGGTCAAAAGGGTCGCGCTAACGGGAGATATCGCCTCCATCTGATCGCAAATATACGGCATAATTTTTGAGTCAAAAATATTTGGATTATACTTAGAATATATATATACAGCCTTTAATTTCAGATTCTTTTTTAAAAAATCTTCGCATTTTGATAAATCTTTTCTAAAAATTAAAATATCCGACTTGATAAAAATTTTAATATATGAACCATCTTTAGCTTTAATAATCTTCAAAATTTGAGTTTTGTCAAAATTGCCAAAAACATCTCTAAAGCCGTCCACCCTCCCAAATATATTAATTAAATCATTCATAATAACCATAACTCTTTCTATAATTTATAATGAATCGCAATAAAAAGCCAACAAAGCCATTCAAAAACTAGTGTCTATTATACTCTAATATATCACATTTTTTTGATTTCACCCAGCAAAACTTCAACAATTTTTCCCTCTTCTATTTTTCTTTCAATCCGACCTTTTTTAAAAAGCAAAGCCTGTCCATCCCCGCCAGCTATTCCGATGTCAGCGTCTTTTGCCTCCCCCGGCCCATTAACCGCGCAACCCATTATTGCAACTTTTAAAGGTTTTTTCACGCCTTCCAATTCTTTTTCAACTTTTTTTGTTAAATTTATGATGTCTATCTTAGTTCTTCCACATGTTGGACAAGAAACGACTTTAATATAATTTTTTTCTAAATTAACCGATTTTAAAATATCACGCGCAACTCTAATTTCTTCAACAGGATCGCCGGTCAAAGAAACCCGAATCGTCTCTCCGATTTCGTCAGCAAGCAAAGAGCCAATCCCAATCGCTGATTTTAAAACGCCCATCTGGCGCGTTCCAGACTCAGTCACCCCCAAATGCAGAGGATATTCACACATTTCGCTGAGCATCCTATACGCCTTTATTGTTGAAACGACGTCCGAAGATTTCACAGAAACAATTATATCATCAAAGTCAAATTTTTCCAACATATTGATACTATTTAGAGCGCTTTCCAATAAAGCCTCCGGTTTTGGGCCAGAATATTTATAAAGTAAATGCTTTTCCAGCGAGCCCGAATTAACGCCAATTCTTATCGGAACATTTGCATTTTTACACGCCTCGACAACTTCTTTAACCTTGCTTTGATCGCCTATATTTCCGGGATTTATCCGAATTTTGTCCGCTCCCACCCTAACAGATTCCACCGCCAACCGATAGTCAAAATGAATGTCTGCAACAACAGGAATTTCAACTTGATTTTTTATCGCAGGAATCAAACGCACGTCATAAAAGCTTGGAACAGCAACCCGAACAATATCGCATCCGGCTTTTTCCAGCTGTTTTGCCTGCAAAACGTTGGCTTCAACATCTCGCGACGGCTTATTCAGCATAGACTGAACATATATTTTTTTTCCATCAAATCTATATCCGTTTTTCAAAGCAACCGATTTCAATTTCCTGCGCATTATTAATTATACCTCCAAATTTAAAAAAAAGCAAAAATATCTTTCAAAGTTGTAAATATAAATAAACAAATCAAAGCAAATATTCCAAACAAATTAATATAATTCTGAATCTCTTTTTTTATTTTCTTTCTAAATATCAACTCAATCAGCAAAAATATCAAACGTCCCCCATCCAGCGCCGGAAATGGCAATAAATTAAACAAACCAATATATATTGAAAGTAGTGGAAAAAAAGAGAGAATCGACAAAATATTGAGATTTTTATTCTCGCTAACAGATTTGGCAAAACCAACAGGACCTGAAACGCTTTCAATTGAAACTTTGCCGGTTATCAAATCACACATAGAAATATATGTTAATTTCACTATAAATATTGAACTATTAAAGCTTTGTTTGAAAAAATTCGAAAAATCTAGCCTATCAGACTCAAGAGACACCCCTAAAATTTTTTGATCTTTTCCATTTATTTCAGCAAAATATCCCACGTCATATAATTCAATCAATTCACCATTTCTCAAAACAGTCAAATTTATCAGACCAGAATCATCTATTCTTGACATTTCAAAAGATAAATCACTGGAGTTTAGAATTTGATGGTTATTTATATTTTTTATGTCATCTCCAACTTGAATCTTGTCTTGCTGGGGGGTGACTGAGGCGACTTTGGTTGAAACAAAACTTCCTTGAGAGAGCAAAATAATGGAAACTGCTAAAAAACCACTAAGAATATTTACCAAAGATCCCGCAATAATAACAATAATTCGTTTATATATAGCTTGATTATCAAATTCATTGTCATCTATCGCAACATATCCGCCAATTGGAAAAATTCGGATTGAATATTTGGTTTGGCCCCTATTCCAGCTAAAAATTGTGGGGCCAAAGCCGATTGAAAAGGAATTAACCTTTATTTTGTTGAGTTTTGCTGTCAAAAAATGACCAAGCTCATGAAAAACAATTATCACTCCGAAAAGCAGTATGGTTAAAATAATCGCCATAATCATGGCCTCCAAATGAAAAATTATATATTAAAATAATTATCAACAAACATTCTAGTTTTTTTGTCTATTTGTAAAATTGATGATATAGAAATTATATTATCGACATTTTGCATTTTTATTGCTTCTAAAACACATTTCTCAATATCTAAAAATTTTATAGTTCCATTCAAAAAAAGCTCAACTGCTCTTTCATTTGCCGCGTTAACAATAGTTGGATATAATCCGCCTTTATCTATTGCTTTTCGACAAATATTAATGCATTTAAATGTTTTGTGATCCGGTTCATAAAAATTCAACTCGCTGTATTTTGTTAAAGATAAAGACTCAGCGCCAGAATCAACTCGATCGGGATATGTCAACGCATATTGAATTGGTATGCGCATATCCGGGAAACCCAATTGAGCAATAATAGAATTATCGATATATTTAACAGCTGAGTGCAAAATGCTTTGAGGATGCACAACAATTTCAACATCATTAGGAGATTTATCAAAAAGCCAAACCGCCTCAATCAGCTCCAGCCCTTTATTCATCATGGTTGCGCTGTCTATGGAGATTTTGTTTCCCATTTTCCAATTTGGATGGTTTAAAGCGTCCTCAATTGTTGCATTTTCAAGCCATTTGCGAGATTTTCCCCAAAAAGGCCCGCCAGAAGCCGTCAGTATAATTTTAGATATTTGCTTGGATTTGTTGCCTTGGATACACTGAAAAATTGCAGAATGTTCGCTATCTACGGGAAAAATTCGAGAATCATGTTTTTTTGCAGCTTCAATCACTAATTCCCCGCCCGCAACCAACGTTTCTTTATTTGCCAAAGCAACATCTTTACCGCTCTCAATCGCACACATAGTTGGCAAAAGCCCCGAAATCCCAACCAAAGAATTCAAAACCATGTCTGCTGATCCCATGGACGCAGCTTCGCACAACCCTTCGGCGCCAGAAACAACCCTTAAAAAACAGTCCTTAAGATTTAACTTTAATTTTTTATATAAACTTTCATCAAATATGCAGACCAATTCCGGTTTAAACTTTCTGGATTGCTGCTCAATCAGTTTAATATTTTTGTTTGCTGTTAAAGAAACAACGTTTATTCCCAAATTATCCACAACACTCAAAGCTTGCGTTCCTATAGAACCCGTGCTGCCAAGCAAACTGAGATTTTTCACCATATTTAAAACTCCTAAAATTTAAGAATTAGTTCTTTTATTTATTAATAATTGGAAAAATGCGGATTATAGGATATAATATAGCAGAAACTAAAATTAAACTGTCAAATCTATCCAAAATCCCGCCATGTCCCGGCATTATACTACCGAAGTCTTTTATTTTATACTGTCGCTTGATTATTGAAGCAACCAGATCCCCCAGTATAGAAAATACTATTCCAATCAAAATTATCACAAATAACGCAATAAAATTCACATGTATATCACTATATATCACTGTTAAAAAGATAAAATTATACGCAACCATTGAAACTATAGCAAACGCCACCCCTCCCAAAACGCCCTCAACAGTCTTGTTCGGACTGATCTTTGGAGCCAATTTATTTTTGCCAAACCTAGTTCCAACAAAATACGCACCTATATCACAAAGCCATGAAATAAACAAAAACAGCAATATATAATATAAACTATATGGAGAAAAATTGTCTCTTATGTAAATTATATTAGTCATAAAGTGAATTATAGACAAACAAAAGGAAACACAAAAAATTAATTCACTAATTCTTATTTTTTCATGATTTTTCAACAAAACCAAAACTAAGCAAATAAAATATAACATCGTCAAAATCAAACGCAAGTCTAAAATTTCACTAATACTTAAAAAAGGAAAGACAAATGCATAAATCTCTGAAACTATAAAAGAAAAAACAGATTTATCATATATTTTAGTCATTCTAAATATTTCATACACCATAATAGAACATATTGCAGAAACCGAAAAATTTAAAACTAAAGTTTCATAAAATAGCAAAATCAAAAATGTCAAAAATATTCCAATTCCCGCGCTTAAAATTCTCACTTTCACAAGCACACCTCATTTAACCCCGCCATATGTCCTGTTTCTTCTGTTATATTCCTCAATCGCCATGTCAACATGCCTGGGCCTAAAATCCGGCCACAATATGTCTTTCATAAAATAAAATTCAGCATAGGCCGATTGCCATATCAAAAAATTCGAAATCCTGCATTCACCGCTCGGCCGAATCAAAAGATCA
This sequence comes from Oscillospiraceae bacterium, assembly GCA_902789925.1. Taxonomy (GTDB): domain Bacteria; phylum Bacillota; class Clostridia; order Oscillospirales; family Ruminococcaceae; genus RUG12519. The sequence continues at coordinate 20,747 of CADAPX010000033.1, forward strand.
ACATTTGGCAAACCCTTTGTGTATAAATTAGACTCAACCGTTTGCTCGTCGATTTCGTCCAGGTTCCAAAAAAGCGATCTTTTTGGCAGCATTTTTGAGCTCATCTCGCCCTCCATAATTGATCGCGATTCCAAAAACCATCCCCGTGTTTTTGCTAAATTCTTGCTCAATTTGGTTCATTTTATCTATCATATCTTCGCTAAACGCGCTGAGATCTCCAAAAAATCTTATTTTAACATTATATTTTAAATATGATCGCATATTTTTCAAATAGTTTTTAATTAATTTCATCAGCCCGTCAACCTCATCTTTAGGCCTTTGCCAATTCTCGGTTGAAAAAGCATATAGAGTTAAAACCTTAACGCCTATTTTATTGCAATGCAAAACGACTGATTTTATAGATTTTGCGCCAGCAATATGACCGGCCTTTCTTGGAAGCCCCCTTCTCCTGGCCCAGCGCCCGTTTCCGTCCATTATTATCGCAACATGTTTTGGTATGTTCAAAATATCACCTCACCAAGCAAAACATTGAAAGGGAGCCCAAAATTTGCTCCCTAAGGATTTTAATTTGAGCTAAATTTCTAAAATTTCTTTTTCTTTTAAAGCGGACATTTCATCAATCTTGTTTATGTATTTATTAACCAAGTCTTGAATTTCATCCTCTTTATCTTTTATTTCATCTTCGCTAACAGAATTCTCTTTTTTTAGAGCCTTTATTTTATCCATGGCATCTCGCCGAATATTTCTTACCGCAACTTTAGACTCTTCTTTTATTTTGTTTATGTCTTTAACAATTTCTTTCCTTCTTTCCTCGGTCAACTGCGGAAAAACAAGGCGCAAAACTTTGCCGTCATTGGTTGGATTTATGCCAATATCAGCCTGATTTATCGCCTTTTCAATCGCAGGCAAAGCGGACGCATCCCACGGATTTATCACTAAAACCCTCGCCTCAGAAACTGAAACTCCAGCCATCTGGTTAATCGGAGTCTTTGTTCCATAGTAGTCAACCATTATCCTGTCCAAAATGGCGGGATTAGCCCTCCCAGCTCGAATAACTGCATATTCCTCGGCCAAACGATCTATGCTCTTTTTCATCTTGTCCTCAGACTGTTTTAAAACACTATCCATAAAATATTCCTCCCACACACAAATATATACAAATTAACGAATCAAAGTTCCAACA
>CADAPX010000034.1:0-3708 GCA_902789925.1 Oscillospiraceae bacterium
ATAACAAGCGTTATTAAAAGCGCGTTTGCGATCCCATGTGGCAAATGGTGGTATGCGCCCAATTTATGCGCCATAGAATGACAAACTCCCAAAAAGGCGTTTGCAAAAGCCATCCCAGCCTCAGTTGCTGCTTCTGCCATCTTTTCACGAGCCTCAACGTCTTGAGCTCCTTTGTCATAAGCCCTGGGCAAATATTTAAAAATTGTTTTCATAGCACTCAAAGCAAGGCCATCTGTGTATCCAGTTGCCATCATAGAAACATACGCTTCAAGCGCGTGGACCAAAGCGTCAATTCCAGAAGCGCTTGTTAAACCTTTTGGAGCGTCCATCATCAAATCAGCGTCAATAATTGCCATGTTAGGCATGAGCTCATAGTCCGCAAGTGGATATTTAACGCCGCTTTCTTGATCGGTTATCACGGCAAAAGGAGTCACCTCGGAGCCGGTTCCTGCGGTTGTTGGGCAGGCAACCATATAGGCTTTTTCGCCCATTTTTGGAAAACTATAAACCCTCTTTCGGATGTCCATAAAGCGCATAGCAAGATCCGCAAAGTTAACGTCCGGGTGTTCATACATAACCCACATTATCTTAGCAGCGTCCATCGCAGACCCGCCCCCAATCGCAATAACAACATCCGGCTCAAAAGAAGCCATAGCCCTGGCGCCTTCCTGAGCACACGCCAAAGTTGGATCGGGCTCAACATTATAAAAGGTGTGGTGGGTAATTTGCATTTGGTCAAGATATTTAGTCAGAAAATTTGTATATCCATTTTTATATAGGAAGGAATCAGTCACGATGAATGCGCGCTTTTTACCTAAAACTTCCCCAAGCTCACGAATTGCAACTCCCAAACAGCCTTTTTTAAAATAGACCTTCTGAGGGGCCCTAAACCAAAGCATATTTTCTCTCCTTTCAGCAACCTGCTTTATGTTGAGCAAATTCAAAACCCCAACATTATCAGAAACCGAATTTCCTCCCCAGGATCCGCAGCCTAAGGTTAAAGAGGGAACAAGCGCGAAATTATATATATCACCTATTCCGCCCTGCGAAGACGGCATATTGACCAAAACGCGGCAGGTTTTCATTTTAGACTGAAATTTTAAAAGCCTGTCTTTTTGGGCCAAAACATCAATATAAATCGAAGAAGTGTGACCCAATCCGCCATCTTCAACCAAAGCCGAGGCTTTAAAAACAGCATCTTCAAAGCTAGAAGCTTTATACATCGCTAAAATTGGAGAAAGCTTTTCATGGGCAAACGGCTCCTCGGGCCCAACAGAATCAACCTCGCCAATTAAAATTTTAACGTCCTGATCAACCTCAAATCCCGCAAGCTTTGCAATTGTTGCGGGCGTCTGGCCAACGATTTTTGAATTTAAAACCCCGTCTATCAAAATTATTTTTCGAAGCTTTTCAAGCTCATCTTCATTTAGAAAGTGGCATCCTCTTAATTTGAACTCGCTCTTGACTTCTTTATATATTTTTTTGGCAACAATGCAGGCCTGCTCGGATGCGCATATCATGCCATTATCAAACGTTTTAGAGTGGATAATAGACATAACCGCCATTTTAACATCCGCAGATTCGTCTATAACAGCAGGTGTGTTTCCGGCGCCAACTCCAATCGCGGGTTTTCCGGAAGAATATGCGGCTTTAACCATTCCCGGCCCACCAGTTGCAAGGATTATGTCAGATTCTTTCATCAAAGCATTTGTCAGCTCAAGCGAAGGCTCGTCGATCCACGCAACAATATCTTTTGGAGCTCCAGCCGAAATAGCAGCGTCTAAAACAATTTTTGCAGCAGCAATTGTTGAATTTTTGGCTCTGGGATGGGGAGAGATGACTATGGCATTGCGAGTTTTTAGCGAAATCAAAATTTTAAAAATCGCTGTTGAGGTCGGGTTGGTTGTTGGGATAATTGCAGCAACAACCCCTAAAGGCTCAGCAATTTTTGTTAGCCCAAACGCCTTGTCGACTTCAATAACACCGCATGTTTTAGTGCTTTTATATTTATTATATATATATTCCGACGCATAGTGATTTTTTATCACTTTATCTTCAACGATTCCCATTTTGGTTTCCGAAACGGCAGCTTTAGCCAGCGAAATTCTTTGCCCATTTGCAGCAATTGCCGCCTTAAAAAATATTTCATCCACCTTATCCTGCGAAAATTTTGCGTATTCTTCCTGAGCTTTTCTGACTTGCTTTAATTTGGCGTTTAATTTTTCAACGCTATCAATAACAGATGTCTTCTTATTCACAAAAACCACTCCTCCTAGTAATACTTGAGATTTTTCACGTTTTTTATATATCTAATTTTACCACAAACCAAGCTCAAAATGCAAATTTCACTTGACGACAGCATATCCAACAAATTTTGCAGTTTTTATAAATTCTTGAATTTCATCTTTGCTTATATTCGCAACATTACTATTTAACAAAAAATTTAACAAAAAATCATCTTTAACCGCGGTCTCTTGCGAATATGAACGAACTCCCTGCAAATAAAGTTTGTTGTTGATAATATTACTTTTGACTAAGTTAAACAATTCGTCACTAACTTCAAAATTTTTCACTTTTTTTGCAAAATCATTCTCAAAAAAGTTAAGTATATTATCAAAAGTCACACTTCCAGTCGAACAAAAACAGGAAGAATCCCCATCCGAAGCGCCGTAATTAACGAACAAATCATTATAAACCGCTCCTCTTTCTTGAAGCTCTTTAGACACCAAACCTCGGTTTAAAATTCTCATGGCTAGTTGAACTTTTCCCAAATCATTTTCGCAAAAGGTGAGCTTAAATTTATTAATAAAAAAATCCTCCCTCTTCCAACTTCCATTGTCTTTCAAAAGAACAATCTCTGCTGGTTTTTCCGTGAATTTTTGGGCTAAATCTTTATTAATATAACTTGCATCATTCGCGCCGTTATAATATATTTCATTTTCCTTTATGGTAAAAAACCTATCATTAAACAAGTCACCACAAAGCGCATATGACCAAAACAATCTTCCTGCAACTGGATCATGCGGAATACCAAAACCACTTCGCAAATAAAAGCCGGTCACTTTATCAGTTTCAGTAGCTTTTGACAATATTTTATTAAAATTTAAAGAAAGACTTTTTTCATCAAATTTTTTTGAATCATTCCCCATAACCGCAATCTTTAAGTAATCACAATCAGGAGAGAGACCAATCGATGCATTTGCATCTTCATAGCCAAGCTTTAATAAATACTTTTTAAATTCAGGGTCTCCAAAAATGCAGCACATGTTTTCAAAAGTGTGTATATCACAATTTTTTACTGATTTTAAAGGATAGGCCGCAATCGCGCAATATTTGTAGTTTTCCTGTTTGCAAAGCGCAGCATTAATTCCCCCGACGTCATATTCTTTAAAAAAACTGCCCATGTCTTCATTTTGCAATGTATAGTCAACAACAATGTCTTTTTTTTCAAAGCCGTTCATGTAGTTTTCGTGAAATTGACGCATAATATCCTTAAAGTTATTACCCCGTATCAAAACCGCCATATTCGAAGGATGGATATACTTGCGGTATAGGTCACAAACTTTTTCATAGCTGCAGTTACAAATTTCTTCGGGAATTCCGCCCGCATAAAATTTAAATTTATTATTTGAGTTCATTATCAAATTATCACAAATCGCCCTCGTCTGAGCTGGCATTTCACAGTGATTTTTTTGTTCTATTTCAATA
>CADAPX010000034.1:3778-15740 GCA_902789925.1 Oscillospiraceae bacterium
TTTAGCGCTAGTTTGATTAAAAACTTGACTTTTAAAAACATTTTCATCAGAAAGAAACTTTGGATTTTTTAAGGCATTAATCATGTTAACAACGTCATTTGCGCAGCATCCACCATTTTTTAGCACATTCGGCGCGCTAAAGAACACCCCAACGGGCAATGTAAACGCTTTAGAAGCAAACTCCAGGTCATCCTCAGGCTCAAACAACATATCATTATAAATGCAGTGTTCCAAAGCGTGGACTGCTCCAGTGCTATCTTCAGAAGCAATCTTGTAGAAAACGGAAACGTCACAGTCGGCATAATCGTAATCCTTTGCACAAACAAAACGCGCGCCGGTCTTTTGATGTTCATATTCTAAAACATATCTAATTTTTCCCTCTTTTCTAGCTAAAACTCGCTTTAAATCATAATTTTCAATCTGGTTTTCTTTTTTAACCCTTTCAATATCAGCGCTGTCAACAGCTCCGACACAAATAACACTAACATTGCAAACAATGCTCACGCTCAAAATCAAAGCGCAAAGCGCCCAAGCAGAAAATATTTTTTTTAACATCGCCTAATTTTTCCTCTCAAAAAATGCTTTGGGATGGGAGCATATCGGGCAAACATCAGGGGCGGCTTTTCCAAAGTGTATATGGCCGCAATTCCTGCAAATCCAGGCGCACTCGCCGTCAGCTTTAAAGACTTTATCGCTGTTTAAACATTCGATAATGCTATTATATCTTGATTCGTGGTTCTTTTCAATTTTTGCGACTCCTTCAAAAAGGTCTGCTATATCGTCAAAGCCTTCATCTCGCGCCTCTTTTGCAAAATCAGCATACATGCTCGTCCACTCAAAGTTTTCGCCAGACGCCGAATCTTTCAGGTTTTCAAGCGTTGACGGAACGCCGTTATTTAGCAATTTAAACCAAATTTTTGCATGCTCATGCTCATTATGCGCAGTTTCAGAAAAAACTTCAGCTATTTTCTCATAACCTTCTTTCTTCGCACGAGACGCATAATAACTGTATTTCATCGAAGCTTGCGACTCTCCAGCAAAAGCTGATTTAAGATTTTGTTCTGTTTTAGTTCCTTTCAAATTCATAAAACAAGACCCTCCAAAAAAATATTTTTCAGGCCAAGTATACCATATATGTTCCATTTTGTCAATACCTCAATTTAAAAATACTTGAAGATAATTTGTGTGTTTTGATTAGGCTATGTTTACCCCCTTTAAAGCTTCCCTTAAAACATCCGACTTTTTGCTCAAAAATTTCCGATAAATTCATATATCCTCGATTGCGTCCCCTAAAAAACAATGCAAAAGCTGGGTGGATGCCGCCGTCTCACAACTGACTGTAATATTAAATCTTGTCAAACTTTTGCGCTTCTTTTGGAGCCATCCTGAACAAGTGGTAGGTGGATGTCCGCGAGGGGAGTGGCGTTTCGAGTTGTCAAACTTTTTGACCTTGGCTTGTTGAGGGAATTTTTTAAAGAGCTTGGCGTTTTAAATTGGGTTTAAATTGCATGGTTTATGGTGAGATGGCGGCTTTTAGATTGGCTTTATCATTGTTTCTTAGGATGTTTTTGAGGATGGTTTAATTTTGGCTTTAGTTTTTAAATCAAAGCCCGGGCCTTTGCCAGAGAAAGATTGAATTGGGACAAATATAACCTAATCAAACCAAAACCACTAGTGTCGATTTGTTCAATGTTGTAAACCAATACGGTTTGATTAAATTTTTTTGCTGTTGACATTTTAAATTTATATGCTATAATGTGGCAATGCTTTGTTTTTTGAGTTAAATTTATTAGGAGTGTGGAATTTGAATGATTGTTAAGCCAAGAATTCGTGGAGATATTTGCACAACAGCTCATCCTAAGGGGTGTTTTGAAAATGTTAAAAGGCAGGTTGATTATGTAAAAAGCAGGCCTAAATTTAATGTTGGGAAAAAGGTTTTAGTCATAGGCTGTTCGACGGGATATGGCCTTGCTTCGAGGATTTGCTGCGCTTTTGGTCAGGATGCCTCGACTGTTGGGGTTATGTTTGAGCGCAGGGCTAGGCCTAAAAAAACCGCAACTGCTGGGTGGTATAACACTGCTGCTTTCGAGACCATCGCAAAAAAACACGGATTATATGCTAAAACCATAAATGGTGATGCATTTTCTGCAGAAGTCAAAAATAAAACAATAGATCTTATAAAATCGGATTTGGGCAAGGTTGATATGATTATATACAGTCTCGCTGCGCCAAGAAGAGTTATGCCAGACCAAACGCAGGTCTCGTCTGTTTTGAAAACAATTGGCAAGCAACACACCGGCAAGACACTGAATCTTAAAGACAGGACTTTGGCCGAGGTGACTATTCCTTGCGCAACCCAGCAGGAAATCGACGAAACTGTTAAAGTCATGGGCGGCGGCGACTGGAAGGATTGGATTTTGGCTTTAAAAGATGCGGATGCAATTGCTGAAAATGCGATAACAGTTGCATATTCTTACGTTGGTCCCGAAGTGACATATCCCATTTATTGCGATGGAACAATTGGGGCTGCTAAAGCTCATCTTCTAAAAACTGCAAATGAAATAACAAATGAGATAGGCGGGGTTAAAGCCTATATTTCGGTTAATAAGGCTCTTGTGACGCAGTCTAGCGCCGCTATTCCAATTGTCCCTTTATATATAACAGTTCTTTATAAGATCATGAAAGATCGCGGTGTTCATGAAAATTGCATTGAGCAGATGTATAGGCTTTTTGGCGAAAAATTTGGCGAAAAGCTCAGTTTTGATGAAAAAGGGCGGATTCGGATTGATGATTATGAAATGAAAATTGACATCCAGCAAAAAGTTTTGGATTCGTTTAACAGAATAAACAACGATAATGTCGATGAATTGGCTGATATTGATGGATATTGGCAGGATTTTTATGAAATGTTTGGATTTGGCTTTTCGAATGTTGATTATGATGAAGATGTTGATATAGACGTTGACATTTTAAGCATTGATTAAAATATTTTAATTGGTTTTTATAAATAAAACACACACAAGATCGTATATGTTTTTTGTGTGTGTTTTTTATTTTTTTTAGTAACTATAAAATATAAAAAAACATATGTTTATATTAAGAGTGTTTTTTTATTGGGAGTGGTGGAATTTGTTATTTGATTTTTCAATAATTGGCGGGGATGACAGGCAGGCATATATGGCTGATAATTTAAGTGATATGAATTTTAAAATTATAACATATGGTCTAAAATTAAAGACAACAAATGAAAAAATCAAACAGGCAAACTCCATCAAAGACGCGCTGAAACATTCGAAAAATGTTATATGCCCAATTCCATTTACAAGAGATAATGTTTCATTTGTGAGCCAAGTCAAAAATTTTAGTCTGTTAATACAAGAACTCAAAAACAATCTTGATTCAAAACATCGTGTTTTTGGCGGTTGTATACCTGATGATTTTGTGAAATTTGCAGACAAAAGAAATATATTTTTGTATGATTATATGAAAAATGAAAGTTTTGTTATATTTAACGCTATAGCAACAGCAGAAGCAGCAATCGCTCAGGCCATATTGAACAGCCCGATTAACATGCATTCGAGCAAATGTTTGGTTTTGGGATTTGGAAGATGTGGAAAATTAATCGCAAATAAATTAAAAAATCTGTGTAAAACAGTTTCGATATGCACGCGAAACGAAAATGACAGGGCTTTGGCAAGTGCGTATGGATATGACACTTTTGATTTATTTATGTTACAAAGAAATATTAAAGACTTTAATTATATATTCAACACTATTCCGGCAACAATTTTGAAAAAAGAATTAATCGAAAATATATCAAAAGATGCATTTATTTTAGACATAACTCAGTCGGGAGCGGATTTAAAAGAGTGTTTAAAAAAATCGATTAATGCTAAAAATAGCTTAGCTATTCCGGGAAAATTCAAACCAAAATCTTCGGCAGACGCCTTAACAAATCTAACATTGCAAATAATAAATGAGACTAAATCTAAAATATAGGAAGGAGTGATATAATGTTTTTGAAAGACAAAAAAATTGGAATTGCCTATACGGGATCCTTTTGCACATTTAAAAAAGCTTTTGATGAGCTTGAAAAATTAGTTGAAACCGGCGCAAAAGTTCAAACAATATTTTCGTTTAATTCTCAAAAAATTAACAGTCGATTTGGAAAATCAAATGATTTTATAGATAGAGCAGAAAAATTGACAAAAGTCAAACCGATTTTGACAATCGAGGGATCTGAACCCATAGGTCCTAAAAAATTGCTTGATATTTTAGTGATAATGCCCTGCACAGGCAACACCATGGCCAAACTTGCAAATGCTATAACAGACACGCCGGTTTTGATGGCAGCAAAGGCGCATCTTCGAAACCAAAAACCCCTTTTAATCGCAGTTTCCACCAATGATGCGCTGGGAATGAGCATGAAAAATATTGGATTGCTTTTAAATTCTAAAAACATATATTTTATTCCATTTGGTCAAGATGATCCCGAAAATAAGCCAAATTCCATGGTCGCTCATCTGGAATTTTTGATTCCATCAATCGAAAAAGCTTTAAATGGTCAGCAAATACAGCCAATAATAAGATAAAATGCATTATTTTGAAATTATAGGGAGGCATTGATTTATGTGTGGTATTGCGGGATTTTGTAATCTGGATTCCAATTATTGCCAACAGAGTCGAAAATGGAAGGATGTTTTGAACAAAATGAACAGAGCTCAAATTCACAGAGGCCCCGATGAGCAAGGCATATATATAGACAAAAAGTGTTGTTTTGCTCATGTTAGACTGTCGATCATAGACTTAAAAAATGGTTCGCAGCCGATGACCAGGACTTTTAGCAACAAAAAGTATACAATAGTTTACAATGGTGAAATATATAACGCGCCAGAGCTTCGCGACCAATTGGAAAAAATGGGGGCTGATTTTAAAACAACATCAGACACAGAAATTATACTGTTTGGACATTTAATTTTCGGTCAAGATTTTGTTAAAAGACTGAATGGAATTTTTTCATACTCTATCTGGGATAATTATAATGAAGAGATATATTTATATAGGGATCGCGTTGGGGTTAAACCTTTGTTTTACACATTTTTTCAAGATAGTTTAATATTTTCATCTGAAATCAAAGGAATTTTGCAATATCCTAAAATTAAAGCCAGGATAGATAATGATGGACTATGCGAAATATTTGGCCTGGGCCCCGCAAAAACATATGGCAGAGGGGTTTTTAAAGATGTTTTTGAAGTTATTCCGGGAAATTTTATAAAGATGTCAAAGTCTGGATTTTTTCAAATTAAGTATTGGGAATTGGAAAGTTTTAGGCATGAAGACGACTATGAAAAAACCGTTGACAAAATATCTTTTTTGATATACGATAGCGTCAAGCGCCAGATGGTTTCTGATATTCCCATTTGCACATTTCTTTCCGGCGGCGTTGACAGCAGTTTGGTGACGTCGATTTGTTCTGGGGAGCTCAAAAGCCAGGGCAAGCGTCTAGACACATTTTCATTCGATTTTAAGGACAATGATTCGTTTTTTTGCGCGAACAGTTTTCAGCCCTCGCAGGATCGCCCTTGGGTTGAGAGAATGGTTGATTTTTTGCATACTAACCACACATACCTCGAGTGTGATAGCGGCGATCTGATTTCGAATTTATTTTCTGCTGTTGATGCGCGGGATTTGCCCTGCATGGCTGACGTTGAGTCTTCTCTTTTGTATTTTTGTTCGAAGGTTGCAAAGGAAAATAAGGTTGCGCTGACGGGGGAGTGTGCAGATGAAATTTTTGGTGGATATCCTTGGTTTTATAGGGAAGATATGCTCAAGTCTCAAACTTTCCCCTGGTCTATGAACTGTTCTCACAGGAAGCTGCTTTTGTTGGATGATGTAATAAATACTCTAAATATTGATGAATATATTAAAGCTGCATATGAATCAACCATAGCTTCGACCCCTAGATTAGATGGAGAGTCCTGGGAAGATTCTCGGCGCAGGGAAATTTTTTATTTGAATATGAAGTGGTTTATGCAAAATTTGCTTGACAGAATGGACAGAACCAGCATGCACAGCGGCCTTGAAGCTCGGGTTCCTTTTGCGGACCACAGGATAATAGAGTATATGTGGAACGTTCCGTGGGAGATGAAGTCTGGAGGCGGCGTTGTTAAAGGGATTTTGCGCAAGGCTGGCGAGAAATATTTGCCAAATGAGGTTTTATATCGCAAAAAAAGTCCTTATCCCAAGACCTATAACCCGGGGTATGAAAGTCGGCTTAAGGCGATGGTTATGGAGATGACGCTTGATTCAAACCAGCCGATTTGGAATTTTTTATCCAGGTCAAAAGTTGAAAAATTTATCAACACCCCCTCAAATTACACGCAGCCTTGGTATGGACAATTGATGGCTGGGCCGCAGATGCTTGCGTATATTTTGCAAATTAACTACTGGTTTAAAAAATATAGGATTTACATTGTTTAAAATTGAGCTGGGATGGAAGTTTTATTGTGTTGTAAAGTGGTTGAGTCAGGCTATTTCGCTTTGAGATTAGGGCGGTGGCTTGACTTTTTTGTCGAGATGTTGTATAGTAAAACTCAAATTGGTAGTATTTGTTAATTAATCTATTGCTTTAAATTTATAAAAAATAGGAGATTAAATAAAATGTTTGCGTATTGTTATTTTGATAATGAAAAATTTCCAAGCAGAATATCTACTTCTGACGAGGTATATAGGGTGTATCAGGATATACACGGAAGGATATACTACCCCTGTGAATATGAGATTTCAGAAGATGGAGAAATGGAAGTAACGATTGCATATGATTTAAGTTTTGAGATAATGGATAGGAAAGGGACGAATCACGTTAGTTCCAGTGAAGAGGCTGAGAAAAGAGATATACTCATACATGACGAAAACAAAACTTTTTTCTTAAAAAATGCTAATGGTTTAAGGTTTGCTACCAAAGGCAAATGTAAATTTATCGCATATGAATATTTTGAATTTGAAAGTCAATATCTATACGATTGTGAGCATATTTTTTTTGCAAAGTGCATATTAGATGAACCCAAAGACAGTTTTCTTAAATTTGTTTCAGAATGGAAAGGTGAAAATAGTGACTATTGGCGTAAAATTTTTGTGGAAAATTCAAATAAAAACACGGTTGAAGATGCTTTAAAAGCTATACGTTTTAAACTGTTTTATTGGAAGAAACTTTTTTTAGAATATTCACTAATTGATGATGAATTTAATCGTAAATGGAAAGACAGTATGTTTAAAATTTTTTCAGAATATAAAGTTAAGTCCATATATATACATAGTGAATCGCTTAGTGAATATATTGCGTCGTTATTGCCTGGACGCTTGCGTTGGGAAGTTTCTGAATCGAAAAGGGAAGCAATTAAATATTACGATAGGAGATTTCAATCAAAGTCTATTGATATCAAATTTAATAATATTTCTAAAATATGGATATGCGACTATATAGCATCAATTTCATATAGGTCTGATGAGCTTGATAAATTGGTTGAATATATAAAAATAGATTTGATTAAAGCTGTTGATTGTTCTGAAGTTTATGATTATTTAGAGGAAATAATGGTATATTTTCAGCTTTTTTGTCCTAATAAAATTAAAATTGATAAAGTGGAGATAGACACGGAAGGTGGGTTATTTAAATTTGTTACCGCCCGTTTCAATCGTCGCTTTAATAATGACGCTATTGTCAGTTATTCTGGAGATATACTTCATTTTATGAGTGTTAAGAAAGAAAACATTTTGGATTTTTTGGGGAAATGTTATAATAGGATTGTTTATAGGAAACCGACACATGAGAAAAAGTTGGCAGTGAAGTTAATTGATGAAATAATTTTTTCAAATATGTTTAAAATGTGGCTGGAAATCACATTTTTACATTGTTTTACATTTATTGAATTTTATTATAAAAAATGTATTAAATCTTTTGGTGAGGATTTAACAAATGAAGAATATATTAAATCTCTTTGCTGTAAATTAAAGAGTTGTGAGGAGTTAAAAAGTGACGATATTGAATTTATTACCAGATCTCTCAATGATAAATTATCGAAGGGTGCTCCGAAATTTAAAGAAATTATATTTTGGGCAATTAAAAAATTCTATAACGGTAAAGAAAAATTAAGTGATGACGAAAAAAATCGTAAGGCACATGAAATTGTTTTTTTGAGAAATAGATATTCGCACGAGGGGTACTATCTACCATCCGATTTGAGGATATCATATAAAAATGGGAGTGAAAAAACTTTTGAAAAAGTGGATTTGCATTTGGTATATGAACTACTTCGCACGGTATTATTTCCAATAGTAATGGACATTATTTTTAAAGATATATTGGGATATGACAATCATGATTTTCCATCTCCGTTTCCCGAAGGTCTTGTTTAGATATTAACTTGATTTTTTAACCTCTATCTTAATTTCTTTGCTCGTTTTAAGCCGCCCGCCCTCAATCGCGCTGGCCTACCACTTATCACGGACGCTTTCAACTGGACTTGAGCTTGAGGAAGGTTTAATACTAAAGCCCGTTGTGAGCGGGCGGCGCTTAGCCAGTTCTTGCATTGTTTTTTTGGAACATGATCGAGGATATCATAACATACTGGATTTTTAATTAAAAAGCCATATATTTTAAGCAGGAGTGATTGAGGGGACAAATATAACCCAATAAAATCAAACAATTTGGTGCATCTTGATATTACATATTGTTGTTTTTTTGACAAAAATTTTATTTTAAAACCGCTTGCAAAATTTTAATTTATGTGATATAATAAACAGACGTTGTGGGATGCAACGAATTTAAATTACACACACATATTGAAAATCCGGGCCCGGTGGCGTGTTGACATGGCTGGTTTGGATTGTTTGCGGTATGTGGAGGTATAACCAATTGGAGGTATGAAAAATGGCAGTAGTGTCTATGAAACAGCTTTTGGAGGCCGGCGTTCATTTTGGACATCAAACTAGAAGATGGAATCCCAAAATGAGTCGCTATATATTCACAGAAAGAAATGGAATCTATATTCTTGATTTGCAAAAAACGGTCAAAAAGCTGGAAAATGCGTATAATTTTGTTAATGGATTGGTTGCGGACGGAGGCGAAATTTTGTTCGTTGGAACCAAAAAACAGGCCAGTGAATCGATAAAAGAAGAAGCAATGCGCTGCGGCATGCATTATGTTAATGCCAGGTGGCTTGGCGGAATGATGACGAATTTCAAAACCATCAGAACGCGAATTGACCGTCTGGACCAGCTAAACAAGATGAAGGAAGATGGAACTTTTGATCTTTTGCCTAAAAAAGAGGTTATAAAACTGAATTTGGAAATAGGCAAGTTGGAAAAGTTTTTGGGCGGAATTAAAAATATGACGAAGTTGCCCGACGCCCTTTTCATAATCGACCCTAAAAAAGAAAGAATAGCGGTTGCGGAGGCTCGGAAATTGAAAATTCCGATTATTGCCATAGTTGACACCAACTGCGATCCTGATGAAATTGACTATGTCATTCCGGGAAATGATGACGCGATCCGGGCAGTTAAGCTTATATCCAGCATTATGGCTGATGCTGTTTTGTCCGCAAGGCAAGGCCAAGAGGAGGATTTTGAAGAGGGGCAGACTGATTCTGTTGTCGTTTCTGAAGAAAAAGCTGATTTGGCCGAAGATCTGGGTGATGCTTCAGGTAGCGAGCCAGAGGAAAATGCTGACTGATTTTGGTTTTTTAAATTTATGTGTTTTGGAGGAGTTGTTATGGCTGAATTTACGGCGAAAGATGTCCAATCTCTTCGTCAAAGAACTGGCGTTGGAATGATGGATTGCAAAAATGCTTTGTCTGAGGCAAATGGTGATATGGAAAAAGCAATTGAAATTCTTCGTGAAAAAGGGATTGCTAAGGCTGCAAAAAAAGCGGGAAGGATTGCTGCTGAAGGCTTGGTTGTTTCGAAAGTTTGCGGGGATTGCGGAGTTGTTGTTGAGGTTAATTCTGAAACTGATTTTGTTGCTAAAAATAAAGATTTTTCTTCATTTGTTGACGCAATTGCTGAAACCATCTTGAAAAATGACCCTAAAAATCTTGAAGAATTGAAGTCTTTAAAAATTTCTGGCGGCGATTTAACCGTTGAAAAGGCGCTTCAGGAAAAGGTTTTGTCTATAGGCGAAAACATACAGATCCGTCGCTTTGCTAAAATGAATGGGGTTTTGTCAAGCTATGTTCACGGAGGCGGGACGATTGGGGTTATGGTTAAATTTGAAACCGACCTTGGCGACAGGGATGAATTTAAAGAATATGCTAAAAATATTGCGATGCAGATTGCCGCAGTTAGCCCGCAGTATTTAAATTCTTCTCAAATACCGTCTGAAATTTTAGACAAAGAGAAAAGTATTTTGAAAAAACAAATTTTGGATTCTGGAAAGCCAGACAATATTGCTGCGAAAATAGTTGAAGGCAGGATTAAAAAATTCTATAAAGAGGTCTGTTTGGTCGACCAGCAATATGTAAAAGATAATAATTTGACAATATCTCAATATACTGATAATATTGCTTCTGAGCTTGGTGGAAAAATCAACATAGTTGAATTTATTAGAATGGAAAAGGGAGAGGGGATCGAGAAACGTTCTGAGAATTTTGCCGAAGAAATAGCTAACATGGTTAAGTGAGATGGGGTTTGGATTTTTTGAAAAATCATTTGTTGTTTTTGGTTGAAAATCCCGAAAAGCATGATGATTTAATAGGAAAGTTGCATGGCTTGAAAAACACAAGTGTTAATCGAATAAGAAATATGGGTTTCGAACAATTGAAGAATTTTTTGATTAAAAACAGAAGCTGTGTTGTCGTTTTGCTAATAGAACAAAAACGAGGCGAGGCGGTTGAGCTTTTATATCGCATGCATAACTGCCTCATTAGCCCTCCTTATTTGGTTGTTATTTCTAAACTGGAGCCGGGAAGATTGCTTAATCACATAAATTCAAACAGTGTGTGTAGATTTTTTGACCTAAATTCTAGTGATTATAGCAGCGAAAATGTTGTGAGTTGGATTGAGAAAATATAGAAAACGTTTAACGATATGAACAAAACAAGACGCTATCAGGCGCCGGTAGTCCTGAAAAGGGTAACCGTTCTGCTGGAGGGAGACCTTCTGGCGGCGTCCATCGTGGACGAGTCGCTGGAGATCATTTCCGACGGACAGGAGGTTGTGGACATCGACGCATCTTCCAGTGATTTCGGTTGGAACAACCAATGGAACTGGGAAACCGGAGGTTCCGGCAGCGGTAATTAAACAAGGAGGACAAGAGCATGAAAAAGACATCAATCATCATCATGTGGGCGGCCCTCCTTGCAGGAGCGCTGCTGACCGCAGGTTGCAACAAGGCCGGATTCATCGGCCGCGGCGGCCAGAGCACATTTGGCACCGTCGCCGGCGAGGTGGGCACCAAGACCGCCTACGGGGACGACTTCATCCCTGAAGGAGGCACGGCCGCAACCTGGCAGTACATCAACTGGGTATCAGGCGATTACATCACCATCGTCAGTGACCAGGCTACTGTTGCCAATGACGGAAGCGGAAACCACTATGCCAATTACGTGGTGACGGACGTGGAAACTCCGTATACGGACGGCTCTTACAACGATAGCCCTGCACTCAGCAAGGCCACGGTGAGTCCCACCCCCAACGGCCTCTGCTGGAAGGAGAATTACACCGGCACTTACAATTTTTACGCGGTTTATCCTAAGTCGGATACCGACGGAAATGTTTCCATCTCCGATACCGGTACCGGTTTAGGGACAGTGACCGCTACCCTTCCGGCCGAACCGACTCTGGCTACGCAGACCTCAACCAAGTATGTCACCTCGGCCGGAAAGGTTACTTCCAATTCGGAAGAGGCGGCCTACACCTACACCGAGTATAAGCCCGACATGAGCTACGCGGTGATGACGGCCTCGGC
>CADAPX010000035.1:0-1521 GCA_902789925.1 Oscillospiraceae bacterium
TAAATCCCTGCGGAGACATTCCGTAAACAGTCTTTTTATATCTACTTGAACTAAAAGTGCCGCTGCCCCACATATTCTTCGCAGCAAACTCCGCAACCATCTCACCTTTTATTTTAGCATAAACCTTACAAAAAGCAAGTAATGCATAATTCGAGCCAGCAATGCCACCTGCGCTTGACGCAGCCAAACTTCCTTCAAAGTTTGATTTTTCAACTAAACCATTATTGATTGAAACCAAACCACCAGCCTTTCCGCACAACCCACCTTTAGCGCTATAGCTAGTAATATTAGACCGGACCGAACAATCCCTAACCAATCCACAGTTTAAACAGGCTATTCCGCCCATTTTGACTCGTTTGAATTCATCATTAGTTCCAACGCCTTTTGCGCAACCGACTAGATCCGCAAACACATGACAAAATCGAACAATTCCGCGATTCACGCAGCAAACCCCTGCGCAACCACAATTACTGGCCAACGTTTTGCCCCGAATCTCACAATCTTTTATAAATCCAGAACTTTCGTTTAGATAGCAAACGCTAGCAACGGGCGAATCGGAACTTTTAGCAACAACATCAACCAGACAATTTTCAATCAAGCCTCTGTTAACTCCAGCCAATATTCCTTGCAAATTGCCCTCAAAACGACCACAAATGTTTACATTCTTAACAACTCCATTTTCGCGAACAGTTCCAAAAACATTGCCATTTTTGAGATTAAACTTTAAAGTCTTGCCCTTTCCATCAAAAGTTCCATCAAACCCAACGATTTCGCTAAATATTGGCCCAGACCAAACAGCAGCGCCATCTTTTGAAACATTAATGTCCTTATTCAAAACAATAGTCTTGCCTTTAAAAGTCTCCCCTCCATCCGAAAGCTCTCTTATGTAAACCAAATCGCAAACTCCTGAAATCCTAAATTCCGAAGACGCCCTCATCCGCTTGCCAAGCTTTGCTGTTATTGGCTTTAAAAGCTCTTCATTCTTAGAATCTTCAAGGTTCAAACCGCAAGAAGGCTTTCTAATAAGCAACAGCTTGGACTTTGAACATTTTTTCGCAGAACCCAACCTTTCAATCCGGCTGGAATCCAAAACTCCCGAGACATTCAAGGCCGAAGACGCCCTCATGGCCCTCAAAATCTCCTCATTTTTAAAAATGCAAACAGGCCCCTTAACAAGCGACAGCCCGGCCTTTGGACATTTTTTCGCAAAACCCAACCTCTCAATCCGGCTGGAATTCAAAACTCCCGAAACATTCAAGCGCAAAGACTCCCTCGCCTGGTTGACCCGCTCAGCTATGATTGAGTCCAAAAACCCTCTATTTTTAGAGCCCTCAAGATTTAGACCGCCAGCAGGTCCCTTTTTAATAAGCGATATAGGGGCCTTGGACTTTTTTTTTGCAAAAATCGCCCGCTGAATAACTGGGTTGACTGGTTGACTGGTTGACTGGTTGACTGGTTGACTGGTTGACTGGTTGACTGGTTGACTGGTTGACTGGTTGACTGGTTGACTGGTTGACTGGT
>CADAPX010000035.1:1555-16300 GCA_902789925.1 Oscillospiraceae bacterium
TGACTGGTTGACTGGTTGACTGGTTGACTGGTTGACTGGTTGACTGGTTGACTGGTTGACTGGTTGACTGACTACACTTGCTAAACTGGAAAAACTCGTTGATCGATCTGAATCCGAAAGCGAAACTTTTCCACAACCTTTCTCATTACCGGCTGCAACTGTCGCAGCCACACTCGAAGGAATCGCCAACGCTAATAAAAACGAAACTAATCTCAAACTTTTCTTCATTACTAAAACACTTTCCTCTATATACTACAAAAAATAAAGAGCCAGCGTCGGCGTATAAACTGGAGCGGGTTACGAGACTCGAACTCGCCACCTCCACCTTGGCAAGGTGGCGCTCTACCGGATGAGCTAAACCCGCAAAAAGGCAGACATTAAAATTTAAAAAACTCCCAGCTTTAAAACCACCCCACTACACACAATATATCAACACAACACTGGTGCCTCCGGACGGAATCGAACCATCGACACGAGGATTTTCAGTCCTCTGCTCTACCGACTGAGCTACAGAGGCAGATGGCGACCCTGAACAGACTTGAACTGTCGACCTCCTGCGTGACAGGCAGGCGTTCTAACCAACTGAACTACAGGGCCTCAAATGGTGGGAACTACAGGGCTCGAACCTGTGACCCTCTGCTTGTAAGGCAGATGCTCTCCCAGCTGAGCTAAGCTCCCGACGACAATTTCTATTATACACCAACAATTTTGATTTGTCAAGCTTATTTTTTTTATTTGTTAATATCCACAAAAAACCAACTTTTAAAATCCGTTTTTTGTGAAATATATACATAAAATTTAAACATTTCCACTGCTATAGCATGTTAAAATTTCACATTATATGTTTTAATTTAGAATTTAAAATAGATTTTATATCACAAAAATTTTTAAATTTATGGTGGTTTATGTTAAATAAATTCAATATATCAGCTAGCTTACTTTTAGCAAATCGAATATCGCACGATTTGCACGCATCAAAATCCACACTAGAATCCCCAGCATACGCGATTATATCATACTCGTTTCGAAAATATTTAACAACACTCACCTTGTCAATTCCGAATTTTTCTGAATAAAACAAATTATTTTCATCTTTCACCATCCTCAGGCCCCCATCTCCATAAAAGCCATCGTTAGCGATTATATCTATATTTTCTGCTCCAACCAAATCCAATTTGCGCTGGATATAATATTTGCATCCAGCACTGAGCAACAAAAAATCCCCGCCAAAATTTTCGATAAAATCAACCGTTGACAAAAAATACGGATCTAAAGGTATGCGCTCGATTTCCAAGTCAAGCTGGGCCTGTGTCAAATTCATGTCGCCAAAAACATCCTGTAATAAATCAAAGCCCGATTTCCAATTGTTCGAAAATATTTTGTTATGTTCATATCTATACATAATCTGTTGAAAAAAATCTTGAGCAGTCACGGTTCCATCAAAATCGCTTATAAATAAAAACTTTTTCAAGCGCTTGCCTCTTTCAATTCAAAAAACCTCGCAAATTCACCACTATCCGCAAAATTATCAAAATTGTCTATGTAAAAATCAGCTTTTTCCCTCAAACATTGCTTTGTTTCAGGGGTTTGTCGATCATCAACGCCAAAATACCCCATGCCACACTCTTTAACAAATTTTAATGGTTTTAGGATATCTTCAAAAACAGCACAATATTTCGGCTTTATCCCCATATTCTTAGCAGCAATCATATATATATCAACCGAACCTTTGTTCACCCCAAGCATATCAGCATACAAAAAATAATCAAATCTATCATAAATTTCATGCTTTTTCAAAATTAATTCAGTCATTTCAGGATAACACGAAGTAGCAAGAGATATTCCAATGTCGTTTAACATCATAGCCTCAAGCAATTTTTTCACTCCCGGCTTTAATTCGACCTTGTTTAAATACAAATCTTTGGCAATTTTATACCATATCATCTTTATTTCATCAACAGTTTCAATCAAATTATACAACTTTTTAGCATAAATTGCAAGCTCAGTTGGCGGCATATGCATCACATTTTGAGAATATTCAGTCATTTTTTTGATGCCAATCATTTTGTGAAACTCCTCGTCAACAACTCCCCAAACCCACGTTGAGTCTATTAAAGTTCCATCCAAGTCAAAAATAGCCGCTTTGTATTTCATAAAAAATCTCCTTAAATCATAAATTTTTAACTCTAAAATTAAATTTTCCCCGCCCCAACATCCCACAAAAAATCTACTTTTGCTCAAAAAAGGCCCTGATCGCCCGGTAATTTTCAAAAATATCAACTTTAGAAGCAACTTCAAATGGCGAATGCATCGACAAAATCGGAACTCCCAAATCAATAACTTCCATGTTAAGCTTTGCAAGAAACATCGCAACCGTTCCTCCTCCACCGGCGTCAACCTTTCCAAGCTCAGCCGTTTGCCAAACGATATTTTTTAAATCCAAAAGCCTGGTTAATTTATCAACAAACTCAGCAGAAGCATCCGAAGTCCCAGATTTTCCGCGCGCACCAGTATATTTTGTAACTATTGTTCCATATCCGCTCATAGCCGAATTTTTTCGTTCATATGCGTCCGCGTAACTTGGATCAAAAGCAGCCCCAACGTCCGCCGACAAACACTCGGAATTTGAGAAAACAGTCGCTCTGTCGGTTCCAAAAATACGCGCCAAATCCTCAATGAAATACTCTAAAAAATATGACTTCATTCCAGTATTTCCTTCGCTGCCAATTTCTTCCTTATCGGCAAGCATAGTGACGACCGTGTATTCGGGATTTTCACAATCTAAAATGGCCTTTAATGAGTTATATCCACACACTCTGTCATCCTGCCCATATGCTCCAACAAAACTCCTGTCAAACCCAACATCCTTCGCCTTAAAAGCAGGAACAGCTTCAAATTCGGCTGAAACAAAATCCCGCTCAACGATTCCATACTTTTCATTCAAAATTTTGAGTATGTTTAACTTAACCATTTCGCTCTTTTCATCGGATTTAAAAGGCCTCGAGCCAATCAATATGTTTAAATCCTCCCCCCCAACTATGTCCTTAGCCGGCCTCTTCATTTGACTGGCTGCAAGATGTGGTAATAAATCATTGACGCAAAAAACCGGGTCAGCCTCATCCTCGCCAATTTTAACGTCAACCCTTTGGCCGCTTGCCTTGAAAACAACGCCATGCAGCGCCAGCGGAATAGCGGTCCATTGATATTTTTTTATTCCTCCATAGTAGTGGGTCTTAAAAAATGCAAAGTCACTGTCCTCATAAAGCGGATTTTGCTTCAAATCAAGCCTTGGCGAATCAACATGCGCTGCAGCAAATTTCACTCCACACTCAAGCGGCTTTTTGCCAATAACAGCCAGAATAACATTTTTCCCCCGATTCACAGCGTAAATCCTGTCTCCAGCCCTATATTTAGCATCTTTAGAAAAAGGGGCAAATCCACACTTTTCCGCCATATCAACACAATTCGCGCAAGTCTCCCGTTCTGTTTTTGAACAGTCCAAAAATGATTTATATGAATTGCAATAATCCTCGACTTCATTTGATAATTTTTCAAATAGTTTTAAATTTGCGTTTTCTTTGGAATAAAACAGTTTGCCTTTTAATTCACTAGTAGACATAAAAATCTCCCTTTCTAAAATTAAACTTCGCTATATAATTTTTTATATATTTGCTGGGTTTCAATGACTTTATTGACATATTCATATGTTGCTGGAACTTTGTTTTTGTTTTCACTAAAAAATTCGTCTAAAGAGCCGTCTCCTTGCGAAAGCCACTTGCTGACTTTGCCTCGTCCTGCGTGATATGCAGCCGCAACAATTCGACCATCCTCAAATTCTTTAAACAGAGTCGATAATATATATGTTCCGTATTTTATATTAACAGCAGGATCAAAAATATCTTCATATGTCGTTTGAGAATTTGGCTCCAATCTGCTTTTTGCCCAGTTAAATGTGTCTTTGGTTATCTGCATCAATCCCCTGGCTCCAGCCTCACTTTTAGCCTTCTCATCAAACCGCGATTCACTGTATATTATGGAATAAACATAATTTTCATCAACATTATACTCGCTGGAATATTTACTAACCGAGTCATGATATTTCTTTGGAAACAGACAATTTTTAGCAAAGTGCGGATAAAATAAAAATAAAACAAATATTATTAACGCCAAGCCCAAAAAAATCTTAAAAAAAACAATCCTAAAAACCCCTATTTTTCTAAAAATTTCGATTCTAATCTCCCCCAAAAGGCCGCTAAACAGCTTAAAACAATTTCGAGATAAAACTATCTATACTATGAATAAATTCGTTAAATTCAGAATTATTAAAAATTATTTGATCAGCGTGATATATATAAAACTCATCTTTTGGCTGCGCATTAATTCGACAAATCGCGTCATCAAGGCTAATTCCGTCTCTTTTTAAAATTCGCGCGAGTCTTTTTTTCTTTTGGCTCAAAATCGCAACGCTACAGTCACAAATTTTATAGGCTCCGCTTTCAAAAAGAGTTGGCGCGTCCAAAACAACATTGCAACCATTTTTCTCAGCAACACAGGCTTTAATTCTTTGCAATATATATGGGTTCACTATATTTTCAAGCCTTGCCAGCATATTTTTGTCTGAAAAAACAATTTTTGACAATTTTCTTTTATTTATGACATTATTTTCAACAACCCCATCAAAACAAGCGCCAACCCTATCAACACATTCACGACAATTAGTATAAATATCGCAAACAATTTTGTCAGCATCCACTATTTCAAATCCTTTTGTCAATAAATGTTGACTCGCTTCTGATTTTCCCGAGCCAGTCGACCCTGTCACCCCAACAATCACAAAAATTCTCCTAATTTCACAAAACAACCAGATTAAATCCTGAAGCTCGAAGAAGTCTATTATATATGGCCAAGCCAATTCCAGACTTACTTGGAGCCCTGAAAAAAGCCTTTCGCGCCCCAACCTCATCAAGCTTGCGAAGAATCGAAAAAACATTCCTGGCCTGGCTAGCAGGACTTGAGCCAAAGGTTAAAACATTTTTTTGAAAAAAACCCTGTTCACCATCAAAAACAACACACCAAACATCCCGCCCCATCCTATCCAAAACATATTTGCAAAAATTGCTAAATGAGCTGTCGATCAAAACAACCTCCGCTTTCGGGGAATAATGCGCATATTTCACCCCCGGGCAAACAGCAGCACCGTCCGAAGCAAAAGGCTTTAAAACCGAGTCACCAAGCGAAACATTCGCAGCAACACTTTTAAGCATATCCACGCTGACAGCACCCGGCCGCAAGACCTCAACCAAATCGCCTTCAAGCCGAATAACAGTCGATTCAAGGCCTATTTCACACCTTCCACCATCAAGTATTGCCCCAACCTTGCCTTTTAAATCATTATAGACATGCAAAGCTGTTGTTGGACTTGGCCGGCCAGACAAATTAGCAGACGGAGCAACAAGCGGCCTTCCAAAAGAATCTATTAAGCTTCTTGCGATTGCGTTTGAAGGAAATCTTACTGCGACAGTTTCAAGATTTGCGCTGACCAAATTCAAAACGCCGGCTTTTTTCGGCAAGATCACTGTCAGCGGACCCGGCCAAAATTTTTCAGTAATATTTCGAAATAACGAAGAATTTTTGTCGCAAGTCAAATAATCCAGCATTTTCAAATCGCTGATGTGGCAAATCAAAGGATTATCCGAAGGCCTGCCCTTAATTTTAAAGATTTTCGCGACAGCATCAGCGTTAAAAGCGTCAGCAGCAAGCCCATAAACCGTTTCAGTTGGAATTCCAACAACATCACCATTTTTCAAATATTTCACACAATCTAGAATATTTTCAGTTGATGCATGTAAAATTTTCGTTTCTGTCAATTTGAAACCTCCGCAGACAATTTCAGAGCCTGATCCGCCGTTATCAAAGCGTCGATTATTTCGTCAAGATCGCCATCCATTATCTGATCGATTTGATATAGTGTTAAGCCAATCCTGTGGTCGGTGACCCTGCCCTGAGGAAAATTATAGGTTCGTATTCTTTCAGACCTGTCCCCCGTTCCAACCTGCGTCCTTCGCTGGCTTGCAATTTTCTCTTCCGCTTCCCTCTGAGCCTGTTCATAAAGCCGGCTGCGCAATATTTTCATCGCCTTGTCTTTGTTTTTAAACTGGCTCCTTTCATCCTGACACTCAACAACAAGTCCGGTCGGAAGATATGTTAACCTGATTGCAGACTCTGTTTTGTTAATATGCTGGCCTCCAGCTCCGCTTGCTCGAAATGTGTCAACTTGGATATCGCTTGGATTTATTTCAAATTCAACCTCCTCAGCCTCTGGCAAAACAGCAACTGTAACTGTTGAAGTGTGTATCCTGCCCTGAGCTTCAGTTTCCGGGACTCTTTGAACCCTGTGAACCCCGCTTTCAAATTTAAGTCTTGAATATGCAAAATCTCCGCTGACTTCAAAACTGACCTCTTTAAAGCCTCCAATTCCAGTTTCATTCGCGCTCAAAAGCTCAGTCTTCCAGCCCATTTTCTCAGCATACATATTATACATTCTGTATAAATCGCCAGAAAACAGCGCAGCCTCATCACCTCCAGCTCCTCCGCGTATTTCTATAATGACGTCTTTTTCATCATTCGGATCTCTTGGCAGCAGCAAAATTTTCAATTCATCTGATATTTTTTCTATTTCTTTTTCACTTTCATCATATTGCTCCTTAACAACTTCCCTAAATTCCCTATCAAGCCCCCCTTCTCTGAGCATATCTCTTGCTTCGTTAAATTCATCCTTGGCTTTTTTATACCTGCTGTAGGTCTCAACAATCGGATTAAGCGCCTTGAGCTCCTTCATCAAATTTTTATATTTGTTTTGATCATTAACAACATTTGCATCCATGAGCTGCTCATTAATTTCGTTAAGCCGCGAATCAATCGAATCTAATCTGTCAAACATATCAGACATTTTTTCACTTTCTCTCTAAAAAATATACAAATAGTATAGTCAAATTTTAATGAATACTGCAATATTTTGTCTTTTGCCACAAACCCAGTCTATAAAAACAATGTTGCAAATTAAAGCGCAGTGTTGTATACTGTAAAATAATCTAACATGTTTAAATTTGAATCTAGCACATACACACTATAAAAACACCACTAATTTAAATATATTCTACGACACTATATATTTTTTAATTTTTTCGATAAACCCAGCATCATCGTCAGTGTCAGCTTGCAATATAATACTTTTTGTTAAATCTAAGCTGAATATTCCCATTATGGACTTGGCATTCACAACATATTTGCCCGAAATAAGGTCAACATCAAAATTGCATTGATTAACAATACTAACAAATTCCTTAACATCATTGGTTGTTTTAAACATAATATTAAATTTTTTCATCTCCAGCATCCTCCAAACCATAAAACAAATTTAAACAAACTACAAACACAATAATATTTTAACATCTCAAGACCAATTAGTCAACTAAATTTTAATTAAAAAATAACACAAATTAAAAAGCATAACAAAACATGTTTAGAGTGATATATTTTATATATATTTAAAAATTTATCAGGAGTTGAAAAAGTGAAAATATCTTTTTTTACATTAGGCTGCAAGGTGAATCAATATGAAACCGAAGCGATGAAAAATTTATTTTTTGAAAACAACTGGGAAATTGTAAATAATTCAGATTTTGCTGACGTGTATGTTATAAATTCGTGCACAGTGACTTCTTTGAGTGACAAAAAAGCCAGACAATCCGTCGGCAGGTTTAAAAAAATCAATCCCAACGCGATAATCGTCATGACAGGCTGTTTTCCACAAGCTTTTCCACAAAAAAGTCAAAAACTAAAAAATGTGGATATAGTCACAGGAACCATAAACAGATCTAATTTACCTGATTTGATAAAACAATTTTTGATTAATAAAAAGCCAATAATAAATGTCTCTCCTCATAAAAAAGGTGAACAATTCGAAAATTTAACAATTAAAGATTTTTCGAAAAAAACACGCGCATTTATAAAAATTCAAGATGGGTGTAATAAATATTGTTCATATTGCATAATTCCAAAATCCAGGGGGTTTGTCCGCTCAAAACCTCTGGAGACGCTAAAAAACGAACTGATCTCGGTTGCTGAAAGTGGATATAAAGAGGTCGTTTTGGTTGGAATCAATCTGTCTTCATATGGCGCGGATTTGAAAGACACAGGCCTAACAGACGCTGTCAAAACCGCCGCCAAAATCCCAAAAATAAAGCGAATTAGGCTTGGCTCAATCGAACCCGACCTTTTAACCACAGATGACATTTTAAAATTGTCGAAAGAAGACAAATTTTGCCAGCAATTTCACCTGGCCCTGCAAAGCGGATCTGACAGCGTCCTTAAGCGAATGAGGCGGCGTTATACAAAAGATCTATACAAAAATCTAGTTGAATATATCCTCCAAACTTTCGAAAATCCCTCAATAACAACTGACATTATGGTTGGATTTCCGGGAGAAACCGAGGAAGAATTCAACGAATCATTAAAATTGATTGAAGACATAAATTTTCTAAAAGTTCATATATTTCCATATTCAATCAGGCAAGGAACTCAAGCGGCAAAAATGGAAAATCAAATAACAAAATCAGAAAAACAACTCAGAGTTAAAAAAATGGAACTCGCTTCAAAAAAATCAAACCAAGCTTTCATGAGCAAGCAAATAAACAAAATTCATGAGGTTCTTTTTGAAACGCAAGAAGGCGACGTTTTCACTGGCCACGCCAAAAATTACGTTTTGGTTAAAGCAAAATCTGATTTAAACTTGTGCGGACAAATAAAATATGTTAAAATTAACGGGTATGAAGAAAATTTTTGCATTGGCGAGCTGATTTAAAGCTTAAAATTAAATTTTTTTAATCCTATTTGAAAATTTTATTCTAATTGAAAAAATCTGGGAGGAATTTATGTCTGTTTATAGGTTATATGTTGAAAAAAAGGATGAATTTGCGATTGAAGCAAAAAAATTAAACTGGGATATAAAAAATGTTTTAGGAATCAAAAATTTACAAAAGACTAGAATAATAAACAGGTATGACGTTGAAAACATAACAAAGGAAATTTTTGAAAAATCCAAAACAACCATATTTTCCGAACCGCAAGTTGATGACTATTTCGAAAATCTTCCAAAAGCGCAAAATATAATCGCATCGGAATATCTGCCAGGACAGTTTGACCAAAGAGCAGATTCCTGCGAACAGTGTATACAAATAGCATCCCGCCAAAGCCGTCCCTCTGTTAAAACCGCTAAAATATATATATTTGAGGGCCAATTAAATTCAAAAGAGCTTAAAAAAATCAAATCATATATAATAAATCCGATTGAATGTCAAGAGGCGTCCCTGGAAGAAAAATCAACCTTGAACCTTGCCTATGATTCTCCAGAAGATGTTGAAATTTTAGACAAGTTTAATGAAATGACTGAATATGAATTAAATAATTTAATAAAATCACAAAAACTTGCCATGGATCTTGGTGACATAAAATTTTGTCAAGAATACTTTAAAAATTTTGAGCACAGGCCGCCAACAATAAGCGAAATCAAAATCATAGACACATATTGGAGCGATCACTGCCGCCACACCACTTTTTTAACGCAAATAGACAAAATTACTATAAACGATCCAGAAATCAAGAAAACATTCGAAAAATATCTAGAAATCAAGAAATTAATCGCATCTTCCAAAAAACCTATAACTTTAATGGAAATTGCAACTATTGCGGCAAAAAAACTAAAAATTGATGGATTTTTGAATGACGTCGATGAAAGTGAAGAAATAAACGCTTGCTCGGTTAAAATTCAAGTTGAATCTGAAAAAAAATCACAAGATTGGCTTTTGATGTTTAAAAATGAAACCCACAACCACCCAACAGAAATTGAACCGTTTGGAGGAGCTGCAACCTGCCTTGGCGGCGCAATTCGAGACCCGCTTTCTGGTCGGTCATATGTATATCAAGCAATGAGACTGACCGGCGCCTGGGACCCTAAAGCCCCGATCGAAAAAACCCTTCAAGGAAAGCTCCCCCAGCGAAAAATAGTGACGACTGCTGCAAACGGATATTCATCATATGGAAATCAAATCGGTATTGCAACCGGGCATGTTAAGGAAATATATCACCCTGGGTATTTAGCAAAGCGGATGGAAATTGGAGCTGTTATTGGAGCTGCCATGGCCTCAAACGTCCGCAGAGAAAGGCCAAAATCCGGAGATGTTGTTATACTTTTGGGCGGAAAAACCGGCAGGGATGGATGCGGAGGAGCGACAGGTTCGTCTAAATCACACGATTTGTCTTCATTGAAATCATGCGGCGCTCAAGTTCAAAAGGGCGACCCGCTTCAAGAGCGAAAAATTCAAAGGTTCTTTAAAAATCCAAATGTCAGCAAATTAATAAAAAGATGCAATGATTTTGGAGCAGGAGGCGTTTGCGTCGCAATTGGAGAGCTGGCGGATGGCTTAAAAATAGATTTGGATGCTGTTCCGAAAAAATATGAAGGCTTGGACGCAACAGAGCTTGCAATTTCTGAATCACAGGAGCGAATGGCCGTTGTTATCCAAAAAAAGGACATGGCCGCATTTTTTGAACTGGCAAATTCGGAAAATTTGATGGCGACTAAAGTTGCTGACATCACCGACCAGAACAGGCTTGTCATGACATGGAGAGGCAAAAAAATTGTAGATATATCTCGAAAATTTTTGAACTCTAACGGCGCCCAAAAACACGCCAAAGCTCAAATTGAAGCGCAAAATGTTTCGCCGATTTTTAGCCGCAAAAACTCAGAAAAAGACTGGCTTTGCCACATTTGCGATCTAAACATATGCTCTCAAAAAGGCCTTGTTGAACAATTTGATTCGTCAATCGGCGCAGGAACGGTCTTGATGCCATTTGGCGGAGAAAATCAGTCGACGGAAATTCAAGCTATGGTTTCAAAAATTCCAATCCAAGAAGAAACTTCAACAGTCTCGCTCATGGCGTGGGGCTTCAACCCGTTTTTAAGCGCGCAAAGTCCGTTCTATGGGGCCCAGTATGCAGTTATTGAATCCATAGCAAAAATAGTCGCGGCGGGCGGCTCAACCGAAAAATGCTGGCTGACTTTTCAGGAATATTTTCCAAGCACTAAATCCGATCCTAAACGCTGGGGAATGCCCATGTCTGCCCTTTTGGGAGCGCTTGAAGCCCAAATAAACCTGAAAATCGCATCAATTGGCGGAAAAGACTCAATGAGCGGAACTTTTGAAGAAATCGACGTTCCCCCAACGCTTGTCTCATTCGCAGTCTCGGTGTCGGATGCAAAAAAAATAATATCACCCGAATTCAAATCAAAAAACAGCCCCGTCGCGCTTTTGCTTCCATCATATGAAGACAAATCAAAGCCGAACTATGAAAGCATTTTGGCGACTTTTTCAAAACTTCAAAGCTTAATATCCGAAAATAAGGTCAAATCCGCATGGGCAATCGGATTTGGAGGCGTGGCTGAGGGCATATCAAAAATGTGTTTTGGAAACAAAATAGGCTTCACATTTGATAAAAATATAGATAATTACGCACTGTTTAATCCAATATATGGCGGATTTATAGTCGAATTATACAAAAATGAAGACGATTTGGACATCATCGGCCACACAACACACGAATATGTCATTNNNNTCACGCTGGAATCAGTGTATCCAACAACGGTCAGTCAAACAAATTCAAATAATGTCGAAAATATATCATATGACAGCAAAACGCCTAGACGCTCGCCAAAAATCAAAAAAGCCGCTCCAATCGTCCTAATCCCGGTTTTTCCAGGAACAAACTGCGAATATGACACTGCAAAACAGTTTGAAATTTATGGCGCAAAGTGTGATATTTTTGTTATTAATAATTTGACCGAGTCGAGTATATCTGATTCTATAGATAAATTTTCTTATAAATTAAAAAAAGCCAACATATTAATGATTCCTGGGGGATTTTCTGGAGGCGATGAACCAGACGGATCTGGAAAATTCATAACGTCATTTTTCAGAAATATTTCAATAAAACAAGAAATTCACAACCTAATCAAAAAACGTGATGGGCTTATTTTGGGAATTTGCAACGGATTTCAGGCCCTAATCAAACTCGGCCTGATCGAACATGGCCAGATAACAGACCCTTCAAAAAATTCCGCAACCTTAACATATAACACAATCGGCCGCCACCAATCCATGATCATAACAACAAAAATTGCGTCTAACAAATCCCCTTGGCTTAGCCACACAACTTTAGGCCAAACCTTTAAAATGCCGATTTCTCACGGCGAAGGCCGGTTTATCGCGCCAGAAGCAACCATCAAAAAGCTGATCAAAAACGGCCAAATCGCAACTCAATATGTTGATCCAGCGGGAAATGCAACAATGAAACTTCCGCACAACCCAAACGGATCGTATTTCGCGGTTGAAGGCCTGACCTCGCCAGACGGAAGAATTTTCGGCAAAATGGGCCACAGCGAACGAGTCGGAGCGAATTTATATAAAAACATACCGGGCGTTGAAGACCAGCTAATATTTAAGGCTGGAGTCGAATATTTTAGATGAAATCACTTGCTTTTCACTTTCAGCGACCTGAGAGCGTTTAATATGGCTATCATCGAAACCCCAACATCCGCAAAGATCGCAAGCCACATATTGGTTATTCCCAAAGACCCTAAAAACAAAATCACAAATTTAACACCTAGCGAAAAAATTATGTTTTGCTTAACAATATTCATGGTTTTTTTGGATATTTTTATCGCCAGAGGTATTTTTTTGATATCATCGTCCATCAAGACAATATCAGCAGCTTCCATCGCAGCGTCTGAGCCTATTGCTCCCATTGCAACCCCGACGTCGGCAAGCGAAAGAACAGGCGCATCATTAACGCCATCCCCAACAAAAACAACACTTTGACCCAAACGACGATTTTTCAAAAACTGCTCCAACTTCTCAACCTTCTCATTTGGTAAAAGTTCACAATAGCACCCGTCAATATCAAGCTGTTTTGCAACATTTTCACCAATAATTTTCCTGTCACCTGTCAGCATAACAACGCGATCGACGCCCCAGCTTTTCAATTTGCAAACAGTTGACCTCGCGCCCTCCTTAATTTTGTCGGATATAACTATATTACCGATATATTTTCCATTTAAAGTCAAATAAACCACAGTTCCAACCGAATCCACTGGGTCAAATTCAACCCCCATATCACGCATAAATTTCGCATTTCCGACGCAAACCCTGTTTCCATCAACCGTCGCCTTTGCCCCCAAGCCGCTGATTTGCCTGACATCTTTAACCCTAGACTCGTCTATTGGCTTTGCATATTCGCTTTTAATTGAATTGGCTATGGGATGGTGTATGTGGCTTTCAACAAGCGCCGCGATTTCAATCAACTCAGGCCCAGACATAACGTTTGAACTGACGTCAATAACGCTAAATTTCCCGCTGGTTAACGTCCCTGTTTTGTCGAAAATGACGGTTTTAGCCCTGGCCAGAGTCTCCAAATAGTTTCCGCCTTTAACCAATATCCCAACTCTTGACGCCCCGCCAATTCCTCCAAATAAGCTCATGGGAATTGAGATCACAAGCGCGCAAGGACAGGAAATAACCAGAAAAATCAACGCGCGCTCAAGCCAAATTTCAAAATCCTGGCCAAAAAATAGGGATGGGAAAACTGCCAACAAAAAAGCAGCAACAACAACACAAGGAGTGTATATTTTTGCGAACTTTTTTATAAAATTTTCAGATTTAGCCTTTTTATTTTTAGAATTTTCAATCAGATCCAAAACTTTAACAACGGTTGACTCGCCAAAAGTTTTTTGGACCCTAACCTCCAAAACCCCCGTCATATTCACGCATCCGCTGACAATTTCGTCTCCTGGCTCCAAAGTCCTTGGCGCGGACTCGCCAGTCATTGACGAAGTGTCGACGGATGAAAAGCCCTTTTTGACAATCCCATCCAACGGAACTTTTTCGCCTGGTTTAACAACTATTATATCACCAATCCCGACCTCATTTGGCAAAACCTTCCTAGTCGCGCCATTTTCAAGCTTTAAATTTGCATAATCCGGCCTGATGTCCATAAGTGAAGATATGGACTTTCGCGAAAAATCCGAAGCGCAATCCTGAAACAACTCTCCAATTTGATATAGCAAAACAACCATAACAGCCTCAGCGCATTCGTTTAGTGCAAAAGCGCCAATTGTTGCAATAAACATCAAAGAATTTTCGTCAAATATGTCTAATTCACGCGCATGCTTCACCGTTTTACATATAACGTCCCAACCAACAACCAGATATGGGATCAAAAAAGCAAAAAACCTGGCTCGCCCAGAAATTGGCAAAATCACAACAATAATAAATAAAACCACAGATAAAAATATTCTATAAAGCATAATTTTTTGCGTTCTGTTCATAAATTCAAACATTCTCCAATCTTAAAAATTTTTTGCACCCATCCACATATCTAACATTATATCAAACTAAATATCAACTTTCAACAACAATTATTTTGGGTTATATTTGTTCCAGTCAAAACCTTTCCTAAAATATCCGACCCTTTACCTAAAATTCCCAACAATTCTAAATATTCTGGATCGCGTTCCAAAAAACAATGCAAAAGCCAATTAAAGCGCCACCGGCTCAAAACCATCTGTAATATTAAATCTTGTTCAAATTCCCTGCCTCTTTGAAAGCGCCCTCAACAAGCGGTAGGTAAATG